>CAKQKT010000033.1 GCA_934249275.1 uncultured Sutterella sp.
TCCTTCTCACGAGCCGGTTCTGACCTCGACTAAGGCACCATCGAGCCCCCTGTTTCCCCAAAAAGTCGGAAGAGCCTAAAAAAAGCTCCGGAAAACTGAGTTTCCGGAGCCGGAAGCCGGCGCCGCTCAAGGAGGAGTTGCTGCGCCGAGACTGCTTTTTATGCTGCTCCCGGCAGGCGAGGGGTCCGGCCGGGAGGCTCGTGAGGCATTACGCTTCCTTGTAGCCCGTGGCGTACTTGCCGGCCATGTAGCCGGAGGTGTGTGCGAAGCCGCAGGCATTGCCGCCGCAGTAGAATGCGCCGTGAACGCCGGCAACCGTTTCGCCTGCTGCGTAGAAGCCCTTCACCGGCTTCATGTCCCAGCCGAGCACTTCGAAGTGTTCGGTGACGCGCACGCCGCCGCAGGAGAGGTTGTTCCACGGGAACATGCGGATCATGCGGTACGGACCTGCGCCGATCTTGTGTTCCTGGTCGGTGCGGCCGAACTGCGTGTCGGACTTCGTTTCGACGGCCTTGTTCCAGAGCTCGACCTGAGCCTTGAGGCCTTCGTAGTTCATGCCGGAGCGCTTGC
The DNA here is from genome assembly GCA_934249275.1 of uncultured Sutterella sp. Taxonomy (GTDB): domain Bacteria; phylum Pseudomonadota; class Gammaproteobacteria; order Burkholderiales; family Burkholderiaceae_F; genus Sutterella. The sequence goes on from CAKQKT010000033.1 coordinate 571, forward strand.
AGAGCTCTTCGAGCGTGTCGGCCTTCCAGAGGTTCTTGCCGAGGTCGAATTCCTTGAGGACGCGTTCTTCAGTCCAGGAAGGCAGGCCGACGAGGGCGGAGAGCTTGATGGTCTTGAGGGTGCGGTCCCAGGTGGCCTGGTCGGCGAGCACGTAGTGGCAGCCGTCCGGGTTGTGGGCGAGGTGCGGCGTGACGTGGCAGATGCCTTCCTTTTCCGTCACGAAGCGCTTGCCGTTCTTGTTGACGAGGATGCCGCCCTGGTTGGTGATGAACCACCAGCGGCAGTACGGGCCGTTTCGGCCGTTCGTGACGATGCCGCACGGATAGGAGGCGATGTACTGCATGTGGGAGAGCGGGACGCCGACGTCGCGCACGGCCGTCAGCATGGCGGAGCCGTCGTTGTTCGGGCCGCCGATCACGACGCCCTTGCCGGCGACGGACGGAACCCAGCGGTCGAGCGATTCGGGCGTGCCCGTGATGCCGCCGGTGGCCATGATCACGCCCATCTTGGCGCGGCAGTCGACGACCTTGTCGCCGCGGCCGCACTGGACGCCGACCACGCGGTTGTCCTTTTCATCGAACCAGAAGCGCGTGACGGGCATGGAGTGGTGAATTTCAATCTTGCGTTCGGCAAGCTGCTTCACGAGGCATTCGATGTAGTCGCGGCCCTTGAAGGAGTCCTGGCGATGAGCGCGGCGGAAGGTATGGCCGGCGTAGTTTTCAAGGTGATGGGCGGCCAGACCGTGGTCGGCCAGCCAGTCGAAGGCTTCGCCGGAGTGCTTGGCGAAGGCGTAGACCGGTTCCTTGAGACTCATGTAGTTGCCGTAGGCCATGATGTCTTCGGCAAAGGCCTGCCAGCTGTCCTTGATGGTCGGATCAGCCTTCTGGAGCTTGGAGCCGTAGGCCGTGAAGAGGCCGCCGCAGAGGTTCGTGGCGGTGTGGAACGGGGAGAGGCCGGCGTCGAAGACTTCGACCTTCTTGCCTGCGTCGACCACCTGGCAGGCGGCCATCATGCCGGCGCCGCCGCAGCCGAGAACGACAACGTCGGTTTCCATGTCCCACTTGGCGGGCATGTTCGTGGCGGAAGTGGAGGCGGCAAAGGCCGGGGCGGCAGCAGAGGCAGCGGCGGCAGTGGCGGCCGTGCCGAGGAAATGACGGCGGGAAAGCATCTTATCGGTCATGATTATTCACCCTTCATGCGGATTGCAAAGTTGTGGCAGTCATTGCATTCGAAATGGGACTTGCCGTGCATGCTGTGGCAGGCATTGCAATCCTTTTCACCTCGGTGATTGCTGTGGGGGTTCGGCGTCATCTTGGCCGTGCGTTCGGCAACGGTCTGATAGGACTGGTGGCACTGGAAGCAGGTTTCCTTGGCCGGGGCCTTGAACTGGCCGTTGGCGTGGCAGGTCGTGCAATCGAGCGAGGCGTGCGGGCCGTTGATCGTAACAGCGGCAGCCTGGGCGCCGGCAGCGAGACCGAAGGCCATGAGCGCGGCAGCCAGAGTGGACTTGAAAAGCATGTCAATCTCCTTGTGAGAGGTTGCCCGAGCCTGTCGGCGACGACGACGGTGGAGGATCCGCCTGAGGACGCCGGAGACCGGGCAGAGAGGGTCCGAAGGTTGCGGGTCATTCCGTTTCCTTCTGCCCAAAATCTTAAGAAAACGTAAGGCAAAAAAATACGGGTCCCGGGGGGTGTCCGAGGGAGGTGGTATTTACCCTGAAGGAGACGGCTTCGGATGCATCCGAACTCAAAGCGGTATTGATGGAGGGGCGTTCGAAACGGTTGCGTGAGAGTGAGAAGCGGGGCTCGCGGGAAGGATGAGGGAGCCTGCGGATGGTGTTTCCGAAATGAAGCAAAACCTTAAAAGAACATTAAGCAGGTGGTATTTCGGGAGGTGAAAACGGGCGCGAACGCCCGTATGAAAGACGGAGAAGCCTTCGAGGCCGGAGTCGTCCGGCGCGTCAGGCGAACTCGATTTCCCGGCAGTTCCGGTCGACGATCGTGCCGGCTCGGGCCTCCACGAGCGCCTCGATGTCGTTGAGCGAACCGATCGCGGCGCAGCGTCCGGTCTTTTCAACAAATTCGCACGCGGCTTCGACCTTCGGGCCCATGGAGCCTGCGGCAAACTTCAAGGCGCGAAGGTGTTCGGGCGAAGCGCGCCGGACATGCTTCTCATCGGGTGAGTGCCAGTTGAGGAAGACGCCGGGCACGTCGGTGGCGATGACCAGCATGTCGGCATGAAGTTCGGAGGCGAGAATCTCCGAGCAGAAGTCCTTGTCGATGACGGCTTCGATGCCCGAGAGGCGTCCTTCACCGTCTACAACGACGGGCACGCCGCCACCGCCCGCGCAAATCACGGTGATTCCGGCTTCGACCAGCCTGCGGATCGCCTCGATTTCGACGATGCGAACGGGACGAGGACTCGGCACCACGCGGCGGTAATGCGGGCCGTCGGGACGAACGATCCAGCCTTTTTCGGCCGCAAGACTTTCGGCGGTCTCCTTGTCGTAGACGGGCCCGATGAATTTGACGGGATTTTCGAATGCGGGATCGTCGGGCGACACGACGGAATGCGTGATGATGCAGGCGACGGGATGCCCGGGCAGGGCATTCCGGATCTCCTGCTCAAGGAGCGTGCCGACCATCGCCTGGCTTTCTGCGCCGAGAATGGAGAGCGGGTAAGGCTCGACGCTTCGGGAAAAAGCGTCGTTCTGGAGCGCAAGAAGCCCGACCTGAGGTCCGTTGCCGTGGCTCAGAATGAGCTGATGCCGAGCAGACGTCCCTTTGAGCGAAAAAGAGGCCTTGCGGCAGCCTGCGCTTCAGCGGTCATGGGCTGGCCGCGGCGAAGGAGCGCATTGCCGCCGAGCGTGATGACGATTCTCATGAGAGGCTCCTGTCGGGAACATGAGATGGCGGGGCAAAATATGGGCTCTGGCCGTCAATCCTTCGCCCCTGCAGTCATTTTATTCCCGGAGAGGCACCGGCGGACGCTTTGATTTCGAAAGAGACGCCGGGCCGTCTCAGACGGATGCGGCGAGCCTTGCGGCCTCGATGCCGGCAATCCGCCCGAAGACGAAGGCGTCGGTAAGCGCGTTGCCGCCCAAGCGCTTGCGTCCGTGCACGCCGCCCGTGGTTTCGCCGGCGGCGAAGAGCCCGGGAATGGGCTTTTCATTCCTGTCGAGGACCTGCGCCTGCGGATTGATGAGAATGCCGCCGATCGTGACGTGCACGCCCAGGCGTTCGACGCCGTAATAGAAAGGCGGCGTGTCGATCGTCTGCAGGAAGGTCGTGCGGCCGAAGCGGGGATCCTTTCCTTTTGCCGCGGCCGTGTTGTAGCTGTTCATCGTGAAGGTGAGGCGCTCGATCGTGATGCCCGTGTCGTGGGCAAGCGCAGTGAGGGACTTCGCCTCCCTGACGACGCCTGCCGCGAGCTTCGAGCCGAAGTTCGCGCCCTTCTTGGATTTGGCGTCGGTGATCGTCCACATGAAGCCGCCCGTCTGCTCCCGCATGCCGGCCGCAATGACGTCGAAGGTGGCTTCCTCGTTGACGAACCGGTCGCCCTCGGCATTGACCCAGAGCTCGGCGCCGACGTAGTCGAGCACGCGTCCGCCCGTGTACGGAATGCATTCGACGGCGTCCATGTCGACGAGCTTGGCGCCGGCTTCCTCGCCCATGAGAATGCCGTCGCCGAGAGCAAGGTCCGGCGTGAGGCCGAAGGTGTCGGCGGTCGTGCCGTAGGCGGGATCAAGCCGCGGCGCAAAGCGGCTGCGAAGCTCCCGGCTGCCGGTAAAGCCTCCGGTGGCGATCACGACGGCGCGCGCATAGCGCAGGACTTCGTCGCCCAACTTCGTTTGTGCGACGACGCCGACGACGCGGCCGTTTTCGATGATGAGCCTGCGGGCGCGCATTTCAAAGAGCGTTTTGGCGCCGAGGCGCTTGGCGCGGGTGGAGAGCGCCTGGATCATGTCCCAGCCGCCCCGCTGCGAACCCGTGGAGATGTTGCGCCGGGCGCTCATGCCGGAGCCTACGGCTCTGAAGAGCTTCGGCTCCCAGGCGACGCCCATGCCGGCGAGCCATTGAACGGCGGGGCCGGCGTTTTCGGCAAGCACTTGGGCGAGTTCCGGACGTCCGCCCGCTTCGACGATGTCGCGCACGAAGTCCTCGACCGGGGTGTCGCCGCCGGCGGCAACCGAAACGGTGCCGGCGGCAATCACGGTGTGGCCGCCCACAAAGGCGCCGCGCTCGAGAATGGTGACGCGCCCGGCGCCCGCTTCCAATGCGGCGACGGCGGCGGAGAGGCCTGCGCCGCCCGCGCCGATGACGAGCACGTCGTCGGGATCGTAGGGAACGCGCCCGGCGGTTTCCTCGTCGTGCATGAGGGGCGAGGCCGCGGCGCGTGCGGCGGGTCCTGCGGCGGAGAGCGCCGTCAGGGTCAGAAGAAGACTGCGCCTATTCATCAAGACCGGCCTCCCGGGCAAGACGGACGAGTTCGGCGGCGGAATGCACGCCAAGCTTCATGAAGGCGTTCGAGCGGTGCATCTTGACGGTGCTGAGCTCCAGATCGAACGTGCGGGCGATCTGCTTGTTGCTGTCGCTCCCGTCGCCCTTGAGGATCTCGCCCACGATTTCGCGCTCGCGCGCCGTGAGCGAATCAAAGCGCGCGCGAAGGCGGTCGCGCTGCAGGGCTTCGACGGAGTCTGCCATGCTGCGTGCGACGGCCGCATTGATCTTCGCAATGAGTTCTGCGGGCTCGATCGGCTTTTCAAGGAAGTCGACGGCCCCTTTCTGAACAGTGGAGACGGCCATCGGAATGCTGCCGTGGGCCGAAAGAAAGATGATCGGAAGCCTGCAGCCTCTTTCAATGAGCTCGTCCTGAACCTCGGGGCCCGTGAGCCCGGGCATGCGCACGTCCAGGACGATGCAGCCCGGACGGGCGAGGTCGTCGTTGTTGAGAAAGCGCCGGCCGCTCGAATAGGCGGCGGTGTCCCATCCCATCGTTTCAAGCAGAAGGCCGAAGGATTCGGCCAGCGCCTTGTCGTCGTCGACGATGCGAATCAGAGGTCGCTGCAAGAGGATTCTCCTTGATGTCTTTCTTCAGGCCTTTCAATTGCCGTCGCCGTTCGAAGCGGCGGTCGAGGCCTCTTGTAAAAAGTGGTTGACCGGAATCGTCCGTGTGCGCGAAGGAATGTCAGTCCTTTGATTTTATCGCTTCCGCAGGCGGATTCGAAGCCGTTTCTTCAGTCCGGCCGGTCGGAATCGTCACCGTGACGCGCAGGCCGTTGGGCGAAAGGCGCGAGATGGCGAGGCGCCCTCCGTGCTCGTCGACGATGTTGCGCACGATGGCGAGCCCGAGCCCCAGGCCGTCCTCCTTGACGCTGTCGCTCACGCGCTTCATGCGCTCGAAGGCGGCATCCGATATGGCGGGACCGTTGTCCTCGACGACAAGCTCGGCCATGTCGGGTCCGCCCGCATCGTCGGGTTCGACGGAGAGCGAGACGGTGACTTCGGGACGCGGCTGAACGGTTTCGCCCGTGGTGTCGCAGGCGGCCTGGTCGGCGTTCTTCATCAGGTTGATGACGAGGAGCTCAAGCTCGAGGCTGTTGCCGCAGATGCTGACGGCGGGGAGCTTTGCAATCGAAAGGCGGCTCGTTCCGGCGGCGTGGCGTGCATAGTGGTTGAAGGCCTTGGCGACGATCTCGTCGAGCCTCACCACGGTGCTGCGGTCGACGTCGCGCTTGGCGTACTTGCGGACGCGGTCGACGATGGCGGCCATGCGCCGGGTTTCCTCTTCGGCGCCGTTCACGGCTCGGGCGACGATGTCGTCGTTCTCCATCCGGCCGGAGAGCTTGAATTTGAGCACTGTCATGTAGTTGATGACGGAGCCCATGGGCTGCTTGAGCTCGTGGGCGATCATGGCGCAGAGCTGGTTGATCGCGCCCGTGCGCTCGATGCTTGCAATGCGCGCGCGAGCGGCGGCCTCCTGAGCCTCGAGCTTTTCCCGGTCGGCAAGGGCCTGCGTGAGCGCGGCGGTGCGGCGCCTCACGGTTCGCTTGAGGCGCACCTCGTCCAGAATGAGCCACGCGAGTATGGCGAGCGCGATGAGCGCGTAGGTGCCGTAGGTCTTCCAGAGGCTCTTCCAGGTCCAGTCGTCAAGATGCTTCCAGGGGCCGAGGTGGAGCTCCTTGTAGAGGCGGTGGACGGACACGAAGTTTGCAGACACCTCCCAGGCATGATCGCCGTCCGATGGCATCGAAAGAAGCGCAAGCGTCGCCGCCTTCACGACGGCGGGACTTGTGTTCGGAAGGGAGGAAACGACGATGTTCGGGTAGAGCGCCGTGGAATGCCGGCACGCAAAGCCGGGCGTCTGCTTTTCATTGATGACCTTGAGGCTGCCGGGCTTGAGAAGGCCGGCGATTTCGGCGCGCTCGAGCATGCAGGTCGAAATCACGCCCGCCTCGACCCGGCCCGAGAGCACGGCGGTGATCACGTCGGGCATCGGGTAGTTGAAGAAGGTCGTGTTGGCCTCGAAGGTCTCGTAATTGAGATTCTGCTCCTTGAGCTCGTAGCGAAGCGCGAGCCATCCGTCCACGTCGTTCTTGCCGCCCGCCGCCATCGGACGAAAGTGCAGGTCGCGAAGCGTCTTGACCCGCTCGTTGTCGGCCCGGGCAATGACGGCCGCGCCCACCGAAGCGCTCGGATTCTCGGCCCAGCGCGTCTTGCGCGTGGCGATCGAGTGGCCGCCGTAGTTGAGCTCAAGCTCCATGTTGACCGAAGCGGGCCCCACCAGAATGTCGGGCCGCACGCGCTTCAGGTCTCCGATCGGATCGTCGGGCGAGAGGCGCACGCCCGTCACGTAGCGCTCCGGCATCGCCATCGCCATGGCCGCAAGCATCGGCTTCACGGTCTTCGTGTAGTAGCCGGGCTCGGGCGTGTCGACGAATCCCACGACCACGTCGGGCAGGGGCTCGGCTGCGGCGGCGAACGACAGGGCGCCGAAGACCGCCGCAAGGACGTGCTTCGCGATGCGATGGGTAATGCGTGCGGACATGAATACGGAACTTGAAGAAAAACGAAATGCGCGGATGAACCGCATCATTTTCAACTATGCAGTTTCGAGCCATTGCCGTCAATAGTTCCGAGGGCGGGAGTGAAAACCCGCTGTGCAATGCAAAAGTCCTGAGCAATAGTATGAATTCGGATTTCGTATCACTTTTTGGCTGTTAAAAAACTTCGCTTTGCCACCCGGGAGCGTCTGTTTCGCCGCATTCGCATAGGTCTTTTGCCTCATTGTTTTTGGACTTGAACCGTGCTAATTATTGAAGAGCAGACAGCGTGCTTCGAATCCGAAGCGCGGAATAAATAACAATAGGGAGGTCGCACTTATGCCGTGGAGAAGGCGGGTGATCATAGGCGGCGCGTGCCTTGCGGGCGTCGTGGCCGCGGGCTACGTCGGCTACGTCAACTGGCAGCAGTCCGTTGTGGACAGAATGCTTGAGGACCTCAAGTCTCCGGGCAGCCCCGTGCCGGGCGTGAGAATTGAGGCGAGGGAGCTTGAGCGCAACTTCAGCTCCCGAAAGCTTGAGGTCGTCTTCAAGATCCGCGGCTATCCCGAAATGCCCCTGAAGGGCGAGTGCGTCTGGCGTCTCGGCATGGCGCCGAGCCTCATCGTGAGAAACTTCAGGACTACGCCCGAGCTTCAGGAATTCATCGATCTCGCCAAGCCTCTGATGACGATGGACTTCGGCCTTCCGTTTATGCCGAAGAACCTTCGCGTCTCGTGGCATGACGCGCAGTCGGCCAATCGCCGCATCGTCGGCGGCGAGGCGCTCACGACCTTCCGCGTCGAGCGCAAGAAGCCCGTTGAGAAGGACGGCAGGATGGTCTATCCGGCGTCGGCCTCGGGCGTCCCGTACCACATGCTTCCCGTTGAGGGCGACTGGGCGTTCACGGCATTCGTCTTCCGCGTCAACTGGGCGGGAGATCATTTCCTCTACCGCTATCTGCCCGACGATGACGAGCCCATTCTGCTGCGAAGCGAGACGGGCGGCCTGTCGCTCGCCGATGCGGGCCTTCTCGAGCCCGAGGACGACGTGAAGCTTGGAAAGCAGGTCACGCGCCTGTCCGTCAGGAAATTGAATTCGGGCTGGGGCTTCGACTTCTCGCACGACGGCGAGCTCAAGTCCGCGCCTCCCGTTCTGAGTCCCGTCTCGGCCCTCAAGTACTGGCACGTGATCGGTTCCGTCACAGCCCCGAAGGACGTGTGGCTGCCTGAAATCACCGGCCTTCTGGCGGCGGGCGATGACGTCTGCGCCGTGCCGGGCATCTGCAGGCCGGATGCGCCCCGCGGTCTCGACCCCCTGCAGGAGGCGGCTGAAAACGGCACCCTCAATCTGAAGCTGCAGAACTTCGAGCTCGACTTCGTCGATCTGGACGTCCGCGCCAAGGGCGCCATGGGGGTGAAGAAGGACTCGAACTCGATCGCCGACTTTGATGTGAAGATTTCGAAATCGAAGCTCAACGACGAGACTCGAAAGACCCGTCCGGACGTCGCCCGGGTGCACGACTTTGTTCAGGCGCTCATTGAGCAGAAGGCCCTCGTCTGCGGCAGGCGCGACGAATGCACGTCCCGCGTGTCGGTCGAGCCCGACGACACGGGCTTTTATGCCGTCAAGGTTAACGGCGTCGACATGACCGAGTGGGTCTCGCAGATTCTTTTCATGGATCCGCTCGCCGTTCCGGAATAAACGGCTGGAAAACGTTCCAGAACAGGGCCTCGCCTCCGTCACGGATGCGGGGCTCTTTGCTTTTCGGTCGCGCATAAACGCATCCCGGCGAAGTAAGATTGATCTCAACGACATCAGCAGGAGTTGCTTTTCATGGTCGACAGAATAGAGGTTCGCGGCGCGCGCGTACACAACTTGAAGAACGTCGACGTCGATATTCCGCTCAACAGGATCGTCGGCGTGGCGGGCGTCTCGGGCTCGGGCAAGTCGTCGCTTGCCCTGGGCGTGGTCTTTACGGAAGGCTCGAGGCGGTACCTCGAGTCGCTTTCCACCTATACGAGAAGAAGGCTCACGCAGGCGGCCCGCGCGGACGTCGATGAGGTGCTCCACGTGCCCGCTGCGCTCGCGCTTCATCAAAGGCCGGGCGTGCCCGGCATTCGAAGCACGTTCGGCACGGGCACGGAGCTTTTGAACACGATCCGCCTGATGTTCTCGCGCCTCGCTTCGCACCGTTGCCCGAACGGCCACTATCACGAGCCGACGATCGACGTGGCGGCCGAAAAGCCCCTCGTGTGTCCCGTCTGCGGCGAGAAGTTCTTTCCGCCCGGCGCCGAGGATCTCGCCTTCAACAGCGGCGGCGCCTGCCGCACCTGCGACGGGACCGGCATGGTGCGGTCGGTTGACCGCTCGACGCTCGTTCCCGACGAGAATCTCACGATCGACGAAGGCGCCGTGATGCCCTGGCGAACGCTGATGTGGTCGCTCATGACCGACGTGTGCCGCGCCATGGGCGTGAGGACCGACGTGCCCTTCAAGGACCTGACCGACGAGGAAAAGCACATCGTCTACGACGGCCCGATGGTGAAGAAGCACATCTTCTATCATCCGAAGGGTTCGAACGATGCGGCCGAACTCGACTTCACGTTCTACTCGGCCGTGAAGACCGTCGAGAATGCGCTCTCGAAGGTGAAGGACGAGTCGGGCATGAAGCGCGTCGAGCGCTTTCTCCGGTTCGACGTCTGTCCCGACTGCCATGGCTCGCGCTTTTCCGAAGCCGCAAGAGCGCCGAAGATCATGGGCGTGTCGATCGACGAGGTTTCGCGAATGCCGTTGGTCGACCTGTGCGCCTGGGTGGACCGCATTCCCGATTCGCTTCCCGAACCCATGCGCCCGATGGCGGAGAGCCTCTGCGAAGCGTACCGGCATACGGCCGCAAGGCTTCTGGATCTGGGGCTAGGATACCTGTCGCTCGACCGCGCCGCTTCGACGCTCTCCACGGGAGAGCGCCAGCGCATGCAGCTCGCGCGCGCCGTGCGCAACCGCACGACGGGCGTTCTCTATGTCCTTGACGAACCGTCGATCGGCCTGCATCCGGCCAACGTCGAAGGACTCAAGGCCGTCATGCACGATCTGGTGGCGGACGGCAACACGGTGCTTCTCGTCGACCATGACGTCGACATTCTCAGAGAATCCGACCGCATCATCGAGATGGGCCCGAAGGCGGGCCGCGAGGGCGGACGCGTGATCGCAAAGGGAAGCGTCGCCGAGATCGAGGCCGATCCCGATTCCATGATCGGCCCCTACCTTGCCGGAAAGCCCGCCGTCGTGCGGCCGAGAATCCCGCGGGAGGAAATCTTCGCCGCCGGAGAAATTCGCCTTGAGACGGGCGCCATCCATACCGTGAAGCCCCTCAAGGTTCGAATCCCGAAGGGAAGGCTCACGGTCGTGACGGGCGTCTCGGGCTCGGGCAAGACCACGCTCGTGCTCGAGAGCCTGCTGCCGGCCCTCAAGGCCATGATCGACGGGAATTCATTGCCCCCGCACGTTCATTCGATTTCGGCCGACGGCATTCGTCATGCGCAGCTCATCGACGCCACGCCCATCGGGACGAACGTGCGCTCGACGGTTGCGACCTATGCCGACGTGCACGACGACTTGAGAAAGGCCTTTGCGCGAACGCCCGACGCCAAGGCGGCCGGGCTCAAGGCAGGGGACTTTTCATACAACACCGGAAGCCTGCGCTGTCCCGAATGCGACGGCACGGGAACGATCAGCCTCGACGTGCAGTTTCTCCCCGACGTCGACGTGCCGTGTCCCGCCTGCCGCGGAAGCCGCTACGCGCCGCTCGCCTACACCCTGAGGCGCATTTCGAAGGCGACGAAGACGAGTCCGGAAGCCTCTCACACGCTGCCCGAATTCATGGACATGGACGTTTCGACCGCGCTTCGCGCCGCAGCCGACATGAAGCCCGTCGCGGCGGGCCTCAAGGTGCTGGAAGATCTGGGGCTCGGCTACCTGACGCTCGGCGAGGCGACGCCGGGACTCTCCGGCGGCGAGGCCCAGCGCCTCAAGCTTGCGGGCGAGATGGGCCGCGGCCAGGACGACGCGCTCTTCGTCTTCGACGAGCCCACGATCGGCCTTCACCCCGAAAACGTCGCAACCCTCATGGGCGTCTTCGAGCGCCTCGTTCAATCGGGCGCCACCGTCATTGTCATTGAGCACGACCGCGACGTCATCCGCGCGGCCGACTGGATGATCGACATGGGCCCGGGCGGCGGCGAATCGGGCGGGACGGTCGTCTTCGAAGGCGTGCCCGAGGATGCCGTCAGGGAGCCGCAGAGCGTCACCGGACGCTATCTGGCCGCGTCTTAAGGCACGGGTCAGATCTCCGCGGATAATGATCCAAACGGGTGCAAACCTCGAAAACGGTCTGCGCCCCCACGGACAAACGAACGGGAAGACCATCCGTCATGAATATTCGCAAGACTTCCATTTCGATCGCCGCCGGCCTTCTGGCTGCGCTCTCGGCCGCATCGGCCTCTGCCGCCGCGGACATTGCGCTCGTGAGAGAGCGCGCCGAGCAGGGCGTCGTCGAGTCGCAGTTCGCGCTCGGCAACATGTACTTCAAGGGCCACGGCGTCGAGCAGAACATCGACGAGGCGCTCAAGTGGTACGGCAGGGCCGCCGCCAAGGGCAACGCCATGGCACAGCTCAAGCTCGGCTTCATCTACGAGGACGGCAAGGGCGTCCCGCAGGACAAGAAGGCCGCCAAGGCCTGGTATCACAAGGCCTGCGAAAACAAGCACGAGCTCGGCTGCAGCTACGAGCAGCGCCTGGCCGACGAGGGCGTAGAGTAAGAATCGTTCCTGACGATCGGACCGAAAGAGGCTCGGCATGAGGCATGCCGGGCCTTTTTGCCTTTTGACGGATTTATTTGCGCTTCATCGGCTTTTCGAAGTGCTGCCAGTCCTTGAGCGACTTCCAGTCGCCTCCCCAGGTCCAGCCGCGGTCCTTGAAGAGCGTCACGGCAAGGTCGTCCTTATCGAAAAATCTCGGATCCTTCCTCGAGCGGTCCGCAAACGGGCGCCCGGCTTCGGGCTGAACGATCGTGCCGGCCGACGTGACCTTCACGTACGGGTTCCAGAGCGGGTTGAGGTCTACGGCGAGGCCCATGGCGTGCGCGGAGAGCTTTTTCGATCCTTTGACGACGCGGCAGTTGAAGGCGGATGAATTGTTGGCCGTCATGCTTCGTTCATCGTCGGCGTCGTACAGGTCGATAAGGACCATCTTCTCAATCGTGCGGCCGTTCACGTAAAGCGCGGCGAGTATGTCGAGCACGTCCTCGGCCGCATCCTTGTGCAGGATCATTTCGCCGAGGCGAACGCTGCCGTGCCCGTCGTGATGTAGCGCCGTGACGTACCGAAAGTCCTTGCGGTCATGCCTGCAGGCGTCCTTCCAGGACTTTCCGTTGATCCGCTTGAAGACGGCGTCTGAAATCGGTCCGGACCGGAAGAAGGCGGCCGAGCCGCGCGCCTTGAGAAGCGCCTCGGGCACGATGCCGCCCGGCTGCGGGTCGCCCGCAAAGGCCTGCGGGACGGCAAGAATGAGGCTGAGAATGAAGGCGGAGAGGGGCTTGGCGGCGTGCATGGGCGGAAGCGGCAGTACAGGGAATTAATGTCGATGATACGCCATCCGCCGTCGGCGAAAGGCAACGCCCGGGATCGGAAACGTCATGACGGCGGGGCATTTCGGCTCGGCTTTCGGTATGATGAAGACGTTCGGAAAAAAGAGGCCGGACGGAAAACATCATCAACTCATTCAACGGAGATACCCCGTGGTTACGCTTCAGGAGCTCAGGGCTCGTCATTCGCCGGAAAAGCAGGCCCGCATCCGCGCATTTGCTGAGGAACTGCTAAAGACCTATGAAGCCAATCATGAGACCTACGTGAACGCTCGCAAGGCTCTTGAGGCCGCTGAAAAGGAACGCCGCCGCCAGAAGGCCCTTGCCCGAAAGAAGGCCAGGGCGGAAGCCGCCAAGCTCAGGGCTGCAAAGGCGGCCGCCAAGGCAAAGGCTGAGGCCGAAGCCGCGGCCGCGGCGGAAGCTGAAAAGGCCAAGGCTTGATCAGGCTCGAAAAGTCAAGCAAAACCCTCGAAGGCACGGGCTTTCGAGGGTTTCGTCTTTTTGAAATCGGCCGGGTTCAGAAGTTGGGAAAATCAAATGGCGCCGTGATTTCGAGCGTCCTGCCGGTCATGGGATGGGTGATCCGGAGCGATGCCGCGTGGAGGCACAGCCTTCTCTCGCGCGTTTCCTCCAGAAGCCCGCGGGTGCCGTAGAAGGCGTCGCCGTCGATCGGGAGGCCCAGGCCTTCCGGGTGAGCACAGTGCACGCGCAGCTGGTGCGTGCGGCCCGTGTGCGGATGGAGAGCCACAAGCGTCTTGAGCCCCTCGGGCGTATCCTCGATGCCGATCACCTCATAGTCCGTAAGCGCTTCTCGGCCGCCTTCGCCGACGGGCAGAACGCACTGCCTCGGGCGCTCGAACCAGTGGAGCGCGATCGGCAGGTCGATCGAGCCCGACTGGCGGTCTTCGCCTTGAAGCACGCCCTCAAGGCGCGCAATGTAGGTCTTTTGAGCCGAGCGTTCGGCAAAGGCGAGGTTGAGGGGCTTGAGGGCCTCCTTCGTCTTTGCAAAGGCCAGAACGCCGGAAGTTCCCATGTCGAGGCGGTGCACGACGAAGAGCTCGCCGTACTTTCTCTCCAGAATGGCCTTGGCGCTCGTCGACTCGCTTCCGCCCGGAACGGACGCAAGCCTCGCGGGCTTGTCGATCACGATCATGTGCTCGTCCTCATAAAGGACTTGAAGCTCGGGCTCTTCGTCCGCATCCTGCTGCGGGCGGGGCTCGTCGTGGGGGATGCCTTCGAGAAGCTTCGAGAGCAGAAACCTTGCGCCCGACTTCGGGGCGCAGAACGTCCCGTCATGGCGGATGTCCCATGAGGGCGAGGGGCCGATCCACCAGCTCGTGAGCGCAATGACGCGCTCCGAAGCGCGGGATTCGATCGACGCGTTGCGGCTCATGAGAAGGCGCACGCACGGATCGTCAAGACCGTCGGTGAGAAAACCGCGCCAGACGGCGCGCCTCGCGCGCTGCTCGCGTCCGCCGTGATCGTCGTCCCGGTCGGGGAAGGGCGCAAAGACTTCGTCGAGAATGCCGCGAAAGGTCGTCTCGCGCCCGAACCCGTCGTAAAGCACCGCTTCGCGCACGTCCTCGTCCTCGACGGACGGCTGAACGATCGCGGCCGTGGCCTTTTGCCAGGGTGTCATGACCTCAGGGCGCACGGCCTCAAGCAGCGCCGATGCCTCAATGCGGCTTCCGTTCGACGTCAGCATGAGGCCGGCGCGCCCCGTGAAGCCATCAGGAACAAGGCCGCCCGCTTCCAGAAGCCTGCGCGCATGCAGAACGTTCGCGTCGGGCGCCGTGGTGTAGGGATCGGGAAGCGAAGCCGGCACGGGTGCGACGGGATCGAAGGCGACGGTGACGGGCTTAAAGTCGGAGGACATGATGGATCGGCGGGCGGCTATGGATGACGAAAATGACGATGGAATTGTAGTTCAGTACCGGCCTATCGGGAATTACGAGAATATCCGCCGTATTTCGTATCATCGAGCGCATAAAATGATCCGGCCCGGCCGCGTTTGATGAAAATACTTCCGCGCGCGGCCTTTCCATAACATCGAAGACAATCAACAGGACCGAATCATGACCGAACTTCCTCCGCTTCTTTCCGAGTATGAAGAACCCGTCAAGGCGCTTTTCGAAAAGCCCCGCATCCGGCAGGCGATGAAGCTGCTCGACGACGGCGCCGAAGCCGCCATGGCAATGCAGTGCGAGCTTTGCGAAATTCCGGCGCCGACCTTTCATGAGGAGGTTCGCGCCGCCGAGATCGTCCGCCGCATGAAGGCGCTCGGCCTCAAGGACGTCAGAATCGACGAAATCGGCAATGTGATCGGCCGCCGTCCGGGCAAGGGCAACGGTCCCGTGCTCGCCATCGGCGCGCACATGGACACCGTCTTCCCGGAAGGCACGCCCATCAAGGTTCGCCGCGAGGGCGACCGCTACTGGGCGCCCGGCATTGGCGACAACTGCTGCGGCCTGCGCTGCCTGCTCGAAACCGTCCGCGCCTTTGAGGAAACGGGCGTCGAGACCGAGGGCGACGTCTGGTTCGTCGGTACCGTCGGCGAAGAAGGCAACGGCGACATCCGCGGCTCCAAGCATCTCTTCAACGGCACGAACCACATCGACGGATTCCTCGCCGTCGACAATTCCGACATGGGCCGCTTGCTCTACGGCGCCATCGGCAGCCACCGCTACCGCTTCACCATCACCGGCCCGGGCGGCCATTCTTGGACGAACTTCTCCGAATGCCCGAGCGCCATTCACGCCATGTGCCTCGCAGGTGCCAAGGTCGCGCACGTCAAGGTGCCCGAAGGTCCGCGAACCACGTTCACCATCGGTACGATCAAGGGCGGCACGAGCGTCAACACGATCGCAGCTTCCTGCCAGGTCGACGTCGACATGCGCTCGCTTGACGACGGCAATCTCGCCGCGCTCGAAAAGATGATCTTCAAGTGCTTTGAGGACGGCGTGGCCGAAGAAAACGCCATCTGGGGCGTGACGGATCCCGCCAAGCAGGTGAAGCTCGAGGTCACGAAGATCGGCGACCGTCCCGCCGGCCAGCGCCCGTACGACTGCCCGGTCCTGCAGACGAGCCGCGCCGCCATGGGATGCCTGGGTCTTGAGCTCAAGCGCTACACGTGCTCTTCCACCGACGCGAACAAGCCCGTGAGCCTCGGCATTCCCGCCACGTGCCTCTCGGGCGGCGGCGCCATGTACCGCACCCATACGGTCGACGAGTACTACGACGCCGTTCACATCGAGGAAGGCCCGAAGATGGTCTTCCTCACGGCCTGCGCGCTTGCCGGCGCCGAAGGCATGAAGGCGCTTCTGCCGAAGATGCCCGCCAAGTAACGCCGGCCTGAAGTCCGATGCGGACTTCAGCCGATCGAATTGCTCCGTCCGAAGCACAGCGCCGGGCGGAGCATTTTTTTGCATGAGGGGATTGCGCTCAAGCCGGATGGTCGTCGTCGGACAAAACCCTGTGAAGAATGGGTAAAACTACGTATTGCAAAGCGTAACAGGCAGATTGACGGAAATTGACGACAATTGGGCTGAAATATGGATCTTTCCCTGCGGGAAAGGGGAAAACTGCTTGAGTCCTTCCATGAAGGTGATCGGGAAATGGAAATATGCTGAAACAGTGTACCTATTTGGAGGTATCTGTGCTGTTTTTATGACACGCTGTATTTAAGTAGAAACACGTAATTTTCATTCTTTTATTATTGTCCGAACATTTTCCAAAATCAGGCATTTTGAAACCTTTTCGGACTAACCGTTAAAGTGATTTGGAAAGCTGTGCGATGTCAAAAGATATTTGAATATGATTAAACGATATCTCCAAAGTGTTGAAGAAGTGCTGCTGAACCGATGGGCCGGCGGTCCGTTCGCCGGCCTTTGCCATCTCGTGGTGGAAAAGGGGGCTTAAAAAAGCTTGAACGAGAAACGTTCTTGATGGGCGATATGTAAAGACTGCATTTCCCGGCCAAACATTCGCCTCTTGTCGGAATAATTTCTAAAATTTCGATGCCAATGAAGAAAAAAATCCCATGCCGTGCGCCGACGGCATGCGGCAAAAGCTGAAAAGGGAGAGTCGGCCGCCGTCAAACAGTGGAAAATCGGTTTTCCGGTCTCTGACGGGGTGCTGAAAACCCTGTATGCTTCGGTTGTTGCCGGCGCGTTCCCGTTTTTCAGAACGTGCGCGGCGCACTTTCGGGTGACGGATTTTGTGGGTCCTCCCCGAGGGAACCCATATCTGCCGGTCGGTCGGCGGATTTGATTTTCAGCCCTGCCTCTTGTCGGATGCGGGGCTGTTTTTTTGGCTCTTCTGGACTTTTGGGGAAATGAGGGTACCCGCGCCGCCAGCCCCAGCACAGAAACTAACAAAAAG
>CAKQKT010000034.1 GCA_934249275.1 uncultured Sutterella sp.
AGTCCTTCCCCTGTTCGGGCGGACAGCGGACTTTCACCGCATAGACACACGTGCGCTGCTGGGCGCACAAAGAAAAAACGCACGATCCGTTTGCGGCGGATCGTGCGTTTTTTGTCTTTTTGAGACCTTACTGACGCTTCGTGCGGGACGGAGGCGCACGCAGGTTTTTGGGCGCATGATAGAGGTCGGAGCGCTTCGCAGAGAAGGTCGGCGCCGATCCCGGCTTGATGTCGGGCGACCGGTAGTCCGGCATGCTCGCGAGTTCGCGAGCCCTCTTCTCATATTCGCCGGGGGTTTCCAGACGGAAGAGCACCTCGTCGGCCTTGACCATGTAGAGCTCCCTGCGGGCGCGTTCCTCGATGGCGTCTCGACGATGCTCGAGCGAATACAGCTCGGCGCTCAAAGCCTCGTTTCGGTCCTGCTGAACCCGATTGGCATCATTCTGAAGCGCGAGCGCCTCTTCAAGTTCTGCGGCGCGAAACCAGGCGCCGTCGGGTCCAAAGAGCTGAAACCCAACGACGCAGATGCCTGCGGCCAGCACGAGCATGAAGATGCGCGTCATCGCTTCAAGACGCCCTTGTTACTTGCGAAGGCAGTAGAAGGCGTCGCGGCCAGGGTACTGAGCAACTTCGGCGAGATGTTCCTCGATGCGAAGAAGCTGATTGTACTTGGCCATGCGGTCGGAACGGCTCATGGAACCGGTCTTGATCTGGCCGGCGTTGAGGCCAACGGCGATGTCGGCGATCGTGCTGTCTTCCGTTTCACCGGAGCGGTGGGAGACGACGGCGGTGTAGCCGGCGCGCTTGGCCATCTCGATGGCTTCAAACGTTTCGGTGAGCGTGCCGATCTGGTTGACCTTGATGAGGATCGAATTCGCAACGCCCTTTTCAATGCCTTCCTTGAGGATGGCGGGGTTCGTCACGAAAAGGTCGTCGCCGACGAGCTGAACACGCTTGCCAAGAGCGGCGGTAAGCTTGGCCCAGCCTTCCCAGTCGCCTTCGGCCATGCCGTCTTCGATCGAGATGATCGGGTACTTGTCGCACCAGCCTTCGAGAACGGCAATCCATTCTTCAGCCGTGAGTGCCTTGCCGGAGGACTTCTTCATGACGTACTTGCCGTCTTCGAAGAATTCGCTCGAAGCGCAGTCGAGACCGATCATGATGTCCTTGCCGGCTTCAAAGCCGGCAGCCTTGATGGCTTCAAGGATGAGCTCGATGGCTTCTTCGTGGCTTTCGCACTTCGGAGCGAAGCCGCCTTCATCGCCGACGGCCGTGGACATGCCGCGGGCATTGATGATCTTCTTGAGGGCGTGGAAAGTTTCAGCGCCGTAGCGGAGAGCTTCGCGGAAAGACGGAGCACCCACCGGAATGATCATGAATTCCTGAAGGTCGAGGTTGTTGTTGGCGTGAGCGCCGCCATTGATGACGTTCATCATCGGGACGGGCATCTGCAGGGCGCCCATGCCGCCGAAGTAGCGGTAGAGCGGCATGCCGGCTTCTTCAGCAGCGGCGCGGGCCACGGCCATGGAGACGGCGAGGATGGCGTTGGCGCCGAGGCGGCCCTTGTTTTCGGTGCCGTCGAGCGCAATCATCGTGCGGTCGATGTAGGCCTGATCGGAGGCTTCAAGACCCATGAGGGCGTCGGCGATTTCACCGGAGACATTGGCGACGGCGGTCAGAACGCCCTTGCCGCAGTAGCGCTTCGGATCCTTGTCGCGAAGCTCGAGAGCCTCACGGATGCCCGTGGAGGCGCCGGACGGCACGGCGGCGCGGCCCATGGCGCCGCTTTCGAGCCAAACTTCGGCTTCAACGGTCGGATTGCCGCGGCTGTCGAGAACTTCACGGCCGATCACATCAATAATTGCGCTCATCTTGTGTCCTTTTGTTTTGATGAAAAAAGGGATGTCAAGGAAAAAAGATCCCCGCAACTCGCCGATCTTGCATGCGAATCGCGGGCATATCTGATTATTTTAGTCGTTGATCGTATCTTCAAGGAAGGGGCGGGCCTTCACGAGACGATCAATTTCAACAAGGCTCTCCAGAAGCTCGCGCATGCGGCCGAGCGGAACCAGATTCGGACCATCGCTCTTGGCGGTCGCAGGCGTCGGGTGAGTCTCCATGAAGAGGCCGGAAACGCCGGCAGCAACTGCCGCACGAGCAAGAACGGGAACAAACTGGCGCTGTCCGCCGGAGCACGTGCCGTTGCCGCCCGGAAGCTGCACGGAATGCGTGGCATCGAAGACCACGGGCGTGTTCGTCTGGCGCATGATCGCAAGGCTGCGCATATCGGAGACAAGATTGCCGTAGCCGAACGAAGCACCGCGTTCGCAGACCGTGAAGACGTCGGGATCAAGTCCGGCGGCGACAGCAGCCTCACGTGCCTTGTCCACAACATTCACCATGTCGCCCGGCGCAAGGAACTGTCCCTTCTTGATGTTGACGGGCTTCCCGGAAACAGCACAGGCGCGAATGAAATCCGTCTGGCGGCAGAGGAAGGCGGGGGTCTGGAGCATGTCGACGACGGAAGCGACAACAGGCACTTCAGCCTCGGTGTGCACGTCGGTCAAAACGGGAACGCCGACCTTTTCGCGCACGGCTGCAAGAATGCGAAGGCCTTCATCAATGCCGGGACCGCGGAAGGAGTGGGCGGACGTGCGGTTGGCCTTGTCATAGCTCGCCTTGAAGAGATACGGAATGCCGAGCTCGTCCGTAATCTCCTTCATGGAGGAAGCGATGTCGACGGCCATCTGCTCGCCTTCAAGCACGCAGGGGCCGGCGATCAGGAAGAACGGGCGATCAAGCCCGATGTCAAAGCCGCAAAGCTTCATGTGTTTGTCCTCTAGGATGAGGGCGGCGCTTTGAGATAAAACTGAAAGCCGTCGCCCGAAATGAAAAAGGCAGCCCCACGAACTGCAGAGCCCGTTGAGCTGCCTTGCGTCTAGGTCGGATCAGTCCGGCTTAGGCCTGAACCTTCTTTGCATCGGCGTGAGCGATCGCAGCCTCGATGTAGGCCTTGAAAAGCGGATGGCCGAAGCGCGGGCTCGACGTGAATTCCGGATGGAACTGGACGGCGAAGAAGAAGGGATGATTGGGAAGCTCCATCATTTCGGGGAGGTGTTCCGTCGGCGTCTTGGCGGAAATGACCATGCCCTTTTCTTCGAACTGAGCCACGTAGGCGTTGTTCACTTCGTAACGGTGGCGATGGCGTTCGGCCACGACGTCGCCGTAAATCTTGTGAGCGAGCGTGCCCTTTTCAACCGGGACTTCCTGACGGCCAAGGCGCATCGTACCGCCGAGGTCGGAGGATTCATCTCGCTTCTGGACGCTGCCCGAGCGGTCCTGCCACTCGGTGATGAGGGCGACGACCGGGTGAGCCGTATCCGGATCAAGTTCGGTGGAGTTGGCGCCGCCGAGGCCGCACACGTGGCGGGCAAATTCGACAACAGCCATCTGCATGCCGAGGCAGATGCCGAGGAACGGGATCTTGTTTTCGCGGGCGTATTCGATGGCCTTGATCATGCCTTCCGTGCCGCGCTTGCCGAAGCCGCCCGGGACGAGGATCGCATCGACGTCCTGAAGGATCTTGTCGGCGCCTTCCTCTTCAATCTGGCCGGCGTCAACGTAGCGAATCTTGACACGGGTTTCCGTACGGATGCCGGCGTGATTCAGAGCTTCGTTGAGAGACTTGTAGCTGTCGGCGTAGTCGACGTACTTGCCGACCATGGCGACCGTGATTTCGCGCTTCGGATTCTTGATGCGGCGGACGATGTCCTCCCAGGCGGAGAGATCGGCCGGCTTCGTTTCAAGGCCGAGCTTCTTGCAGACGAGGTCGTCAAGATGCTGGGCATGAAGCATGAGCGGCACTTCATAGATCGTGGAAGCGTCGGCAACGCTGATCACGCAGTCCATCGGAACGTTGGAGAAGAGCGAGATCTTGGCGCGTTCGCCTTCGGGGATCATGTGTTCGGCACGGCAGAGGAGCATGTCCGGATAGACGCCCTCTTCGCGCAGCTTCTGAACGGAGTGCTGGGTCGGCTTCGTCTTGAGTTCGCCGGCGGAGGCAATCCACGGGCAAAGCGTCAGATGAATGAAGCAGGTGTTGTTGCGGCCCACGCGGAAGGACATCTGGCGGACGGCTTCGACGAACGGCAGCGATTCGATGTCGCCGACCGTGCCGCCGATTTCAACAACGGCAACGTCGGGCTTGCCGTCAAAGGTGCTGGCGGCGCCGCGCTGGATGAATTCCTGGATTTCATTCGTGATGTGCGGAATCACCTGAACGGTCTTGCCCAGGTATTCGCCGCGTCGCTCCTTGCGAAGCACGCTTTCATAGATCTGACCCGACGTGAAGTTGTTGGGCTTGTGCATCTTCGTGGAGATGAAGCGTTCATAGTGGCCGAGGTCGAGGTCGGTTTCCGCCCCGTCTTCCGTCACAAAAACTTCACCGTGCTGGAAAGGCGACATCGTGCCCGGGTCAACGTTGATATACGGATCGAGCTTGATCATGGTCACCTTCAGACCACGAGATTCCAGAATAGCCGCTAACGAAGCGGCGGCGATGCCCTTGCCGAGAGAAGAGACAACGCCGCCGGTCACAAATACGTACTTGGTCATGAAGAAGAGCCCCACGCAAGGAGGTACAGAAAAAAAATTAAAGCCGAGATTATACCTGAACTTCGACAGAACGCTTGAGAAACGCCTACGTCCCTTTTGCGTCCCTTCTGTTCAGGCTGATCTTCTCATTGTACGAGAATTCTCCGAAAGCCGACACGACTTTTTGACAAGCTTGCGACAGTAATGCGCCGCCCGTTTGCAGGACGGCGCCAAGCCATCGGCATCAAAGCAGCTTGTCGACATCAAGCACCGGCGCAGGAGGCGCCTTCTCCGACTTGTCGAAGTCAGCCTTGCAGACACCTTCGAACTGCGACAGGCGGCAGACTTCGCACTCCTGATCGCCGCCGCGAAAATCCCACTCGGGCTGCACGGTCACGTGATCGATCTGAAACTCCTCGTGAAGCTGCCGGCGAAGAACATCAAGAATCTTCGGCCAGCATTCGGGACTTTCGATGTGCACGTGGCACTGAATGGCGCCGTGTCCCGGACTCATCGTCCACACATGCAGGTCATGCACGCGATTGACGCCGGGAATGGCCTCGATCGCGCGGCCGACGCTGAAATAGTTGACGCCTTCGGGCACGCTGTCGAGAAGCACGCGAGAAGAGTCGCGAAGAATTTCCCAGGTGGCATGCAGAAGAAGGAAGCAGACGACCAGCGAAAGGATCGGGTCGGCAATCGTGGGGCCGCCGAAGTAGATCACGGCGCCGGCAACGATGGCGGCCACTGAGCCGAGCAGATCGCCCATCACGTGCAGAAGCGCCGCGCGGGTGTTCATGTTCTTGCGGTCGCGCGAGAGCGACCAGGCGACGAGCACATTAATCACAAGACCCACGGCGGCAATTGCCATGACGGAGAAGCCGGAAACGGGCTGCGGCGTCATGATGCGGGAAATCGCCTCCACGAAAATCCAGACCACGACGCAGAGCATCACCAGGCCGTTGATGAAGGCGGCAAGCACCTCGACGCGGCCGTGCCCGAACGAATGGTCGTCGTCGGCGCCCTTCTGCGCGATCTTGTTGGCGACAAGCGCAAAGAGCAGGCTTGCCGAATCGGTCACCATGTGGCCGGCATCGCCGATCAAGGCGAGCGAGTTGCCCCATAGGCCGCCGACGAGCTCGATGACGGAAAAGGAAAGCGTGAGCGCAACCGCAAGCCCAAGAACGCTGGTCTTCGTTTTTTCCGCCGCATGCAGCCAATGGCTGTCGCCGCGGCCGTGGCTCGAGAACTCGGCGTCGGGCTCGGGCTTTTGAAGAACGTCGTCGAAATGCTTCTGTTCGGACATGATGAATGGTGCTGAAAACAAATCGTCCGCGCAATCCGCGCAGACATATGCAAAGCCCGGACAACCTCTGGGCTGTCCGGGCTTATCCTTCGGATGTGAGAAGGATTATAAATCCTCCCCAAAAATCCTAGCTTGCCTTTCTGGGCTCTTCCGGCTTACTTGCCGGTGAGCAGGGCGGCCGAGCCGTTGCCGGCAAGAAGACCTGCGTTGGCGTAGATGCCGAGCTTGGCGCGCGTGTCCGTGATGTCGAGATTGCGCATCGTAAGCTGACCAATGCGGTCGACGGCAGTGAACATCGAGTCGCCCTTCTCCATCGTGAGACGGGTCGGTTCGTACGTCAGGTTCGGGCTCTTGGTGTCGAGGATCGTGTAGTCGTTGCCGCGGCGCAGCTCAAGCGTCACTTCGCCGGTCACGGCGCGGGCAACCCAGCGCATGGCGCTTTCGCGAATCATCAGAGCCTGGCTGTCGAACCAGCGGCCCTGATAAAGGAAGCGGCCGAGCTTCATGCCGTTGGTGCGGTAGTCGATGATCGTATCTTCATTATGGATGCCGGTCACGAGACGTTCGTAGGCAATGAAGAGGAGCGCCATGCCCGGAGCTTCGTAGATGCCGCGGGACTTCGCTTCGATGATGCGGTTCTCAATCTGGTCGGACATGCCGAGGCCGTGACGGCCGCCGATGCGGTTGGCTTCGAGCATGAGAGCGACGAGATCCGTGAACTTCTGGCCGTTGAGAGCGACGGGAACGCCTTCCTTGAATTCGACCGTGACCGTTTCGGGCTTGACGTCAACGTCATCGCGCCAGAAGGCGACGCCCATGATCGGATCCACGATCTTCATGCTGGAATCAAGGCTTTCAAGGTCCTTGGCTTCGTGCGTGGCACCGAGCATGTTGGAGTCCGTCGAGTAGGCCTTTTCGGCGCTCATGCGGTAGTTGAAGCCTTCCTTCTGAAGGAAGGCGGACATTTCGGCGCGACCGCCGAGTTCCTTGATGAACTGGACGTCAAGCCAGGGCTTGTAGATCTGGAGATTCGGATTGGCAAGGAGGCCGTAGCGATAGAAGCGCTCGATGTCGTTGCCCTTGTACGTGGAGCCGTCGCCCCAGATGTTGACGCCGTCCTCGCGCATGGCGGCGACGAGCATCGTGCCCGTCACGGCGCGGCCGAGCGGCGTGGTGTTGAAGTAGAACTGGCCGCCCGTCGAGATGTGGAAGGCGCCGGACTGAATGGCGGCGATGCCTTCATTGACGAGCTGTTCGCGGCAGTCGATCAGACGTGCATTTTCAGCACCGTACTCCATGGCGCGACGCGGAATGGCTTCATAGTCGTTTTCATCGGGCTGGCCGAGGTTGGCCGTGTAGGCGTAAGGCAGTGCGCCCTTGTTCTTCATCCAACGAAGTGCAGCGCTCGTATCGAGACCGCCGGAAAAGGCAATGCCGACTTTCTGGCCAACGGGAACGCTTTGGAGAATCGTTTGAGACATATCTTGAGAATCTTCTGAATTTGTGTTGTTGTTTACCCAGCAACCTGGGGCCTGTGGCGAAGATTATCCGTCCTCTTCGGCCGTCTTGCCTTGTTCAAACGACGCTAAGTGACACTTTCTGAAGAGCACTCAAACAGCTTGAGGCTTTATACCTAGACGGCGACGCGTCGGCAAACAAATGGTCGACATATGACCGTCTTTAACCGCCCGCAAACGCCCTAACCGTACCAGCAAATACACAAATTAGATGAAAACCCCGACAACACTTGGTATTTTTACCGATAGCGATTTCCTCTTCTCTCCCTTCTGAGAGAACGATTTCAATACATTTACCCGCAAACCGGCATTTCCAGCAGTTTTCACTTTTTCCATTAGGGTTTTCCTATTTTTGAATCTTTGTAGTCGAAGATCAAAAACGCGGCACATCGAGAGCTTGACATCAATCAATCCGTATATACTGAAAGAGTTACCTGCCGGCGCCGCAGTTTCAGGACTAACAAAAACAAGCTGCGGAGAGAACGCCGGACGGACCGCCAGCCGCCACGATGCGGCCGGCTATCAACCAAAGGAAGCGCCGTCTCAACTCAAGGCGCTTCAACTAGAGGAGCTAACAACCATGTCCATGAAGAAGACACTGATCGGTCTTGGCCTCGTCGCCGCCTCCGGCGCCGCTCTCGCCCTTCCGAACATCGCCGTTCTCGCTACGGGCGGCACGATCGCGGGCGCCGGTGCATCCGCCACGGGCACGGCCTATCAGGCCGGCAAGGTGAGCGTCAACCATCTTGTCGCCGCCGTTCCGGAACTTGCCAACATCGCCAACGTGACCCCGAAGCAGGTCGCCCAGATCGGCTCTCAGGACATGTCCGACGAAGTCTGGCTCAAGCTTGCCCAGACGATCAACGCCGACTGCGGCAAGTATGACGGCTTCGTCATCACGCACGGCACGGACACGATGGAAGAAACCGCCTACTTCCTGAACCTCACGCTCAAGTGCAACAAGCCTGTCGCCATGGTCGGCGCCATGCTTCCGTCCACCGGCCTCGGCGCTGACGGTCCGCGCAACCTCTACAACGCCGTTCTGACCGCCGCCACGCCTGAAACTGCCAAGCAGGGCGTCGTGGTCGCCATGGACAACATCGTCGTCGGCGCTCGTGAAGTCATCAAGACCAATACGGTTCAGCCCGAAACGTTCCAGGCCGCCAACTTCGGCAAGGTCGGCACGATCTTCAACAACAAGGTGACGTACTCCACGCTGCCGCTGCGCGCCCACACGACCGCTACGCCGTTTGACGTCACGGGTCTCAAGGAACTTCCGAAGGTCGGCATCGTCTACAACCACGCCGGCGTGGAAGGCCTCCAGGCTGAAGCGCTCGTCAAGGCCGGCTACAAGGGCATCGTGAACGCCGGTGTCGGCAACGGCAACATCCACAAGTCCATCTGGCCGGTGCTTGAAAAGGCCACGAAGAACGGCACCGTCGTCGTTCGTTCCTCCCGCGTTCCGACCGGCGCCACCACGAAGGACGCCGAAGTGGACGACAAGGCCCAGCATTGGGTTTCTTCCGGCGAACTGAACCCGCAGAAGGCTCGCGTCCTCCTGCAGCTCGCTCTGACGAAGACTTCCGACTGGAAGGAAGTCCAGAAGTACTTCGACCTCTACTAATTGAAGTCTTCGCCCACGCTTCGCAAGTCTGCTGAAGCGCGCAGCTCAAGTATAGGAAAGGCTCGGAACCGCAAGGTTCCGAGCCTTTTTTCATCACGATGCGCCGCATACGACAAAGGCCCGTTCAATTCGAACGAGCCTTTTCGCATCGAGCGTCAAGACATTGCATGGTGCGGCCACCGGGACTCGAACCCAGATCCGTCCCTTAGGAGGGGACAGTTCTATCCAGTTGAACTATGGCCACCACCGGCCTGTCTTGCGTCAGGGATTTGAATTCTAGCAGATCCCGCTGAAATGCTGTGAATCCTTCGGTCTGAAAGGCTTGCCCGGATCAAAGTTTCTGCATGCCCTTCGAGGCGAGCGCCAGAAGCAGTTCCTTTCGGCCCACCTTGTCGAAGCAGATGTGAACCCGGGCATCGTTGCCCGTGCCCGTTATCGACTCGATGACGCCCTGGCCGAACTTTCTGTGCTCAATTCGATCGCCCGCCGCGAAGCCGAAGGCCGAACCAGCGGCACGGGCCGCAGCCTTCTTCACGACGGGATC
The DNA here is from genome assembly GCA_934249275.1 of uncultured Sutterella sp. Lineage (GTDB taxonomy): Bacteria > Pseudomonadota > Gammaproteobacteria > Burkholderiales > Burkholderiaceae_F > Sutterella. The sequence continues at coordinate 9,584 of CAKQKT010000034.1, forward strand.
CTCGCCGGAGCGATAAGTGCCGCCCGTGCCGGAAAGCCCCTTTCGCCAGTCGTCCTTGTCCTGAGAATAAGACGAACGGGAGGATCCGTAGGAAGACGAACCTCCCCTGGAGGACGAGCTCCAGCCGCGGGACGAAGAGGAGCGGCCGGAGCCGTACCCCTTGTCGCCTCCACGGGAACCCGTAAAGGACGGACGCTCCCAGCCGTAACTGCTTCGGCCGGCACCGCCGTAGGAGCTGCGGTAGCCCTGAGCCTCGGACGTCAGATCCTTGTTGTCGACGAGCTGTTCCGGAATTTCTTCAAGGAAGCTCGAAGGCTCGTTATGGCGATATTCGCCGTACTGCATGCGGCCCTTGCAGTACGTAATGACCAGACGCTGCTTGGCGCGCGTAATGGCCACGTACATCAGACGGCGCTCTTCGGATACGCCCGGACCGCGCTCATCCTTGAGAGCGGAAAAATGGGGAAAGAGCCCTTCCTCGACGCCGGCAATGAAGACCTGCGGGAATTCCAAGCCCTTGGCCGCATGCACCGTCATGAGCTGAACGGCGTCCACGTCGCCCTGCTCGTTCTTGTCGCCCGCCTCAAGCGTAGCCTGAGCGAGAAAGCCCTGAAGGGGCGTCTGTCCGCCTTCATCAGCCGGCCGGAAGGCGCTCATGCTCTCGGGCAGTCCCTCGTTGGCCATGTAGCCCGATGCCGCCGACAGCATTTCCCGCATGTTTGCAATACGGTCCTCGCCATCCTTCTCGGCCTTGTAGTGAGCTTCGAGTCCCGAACGCACGATGACGAGCTTGATGACATCCGGAAGGCTGAGCGCATCCGCCTCCTCACGCATGCGCAGGATGAGCTCTCTGAAGGACTCAAGCTTTGCAGGCACCTTGTAGTCGGGCGCGAAGAGAGTTCCGAAAAGCGTGAGTCCGCGAGCCGCAGCCTCGTCGGCAAGGGTTTCGATCGTGCGCGCCCCGATGCCGCGAAGCGGGAAGTTGACGACGCGCTGGAAGCTTGTGTCGTCGCCCGGATTGTCCATCAGGCGCAGATAGGCAAGAACGTGCTTCACTTCGGCACGCTCGAAGAATCGAAGGCCGCCGTAGATGCGATAGGGAATCCCGCGAGCGGAAAAAACGCTTTCAAGCGCGCGCGACTGTGCGTTCATGCGATAAAGAATGGCATGATCGCGCCAGGCGCGACCGCGGGAATGATCCGCCTCGATTTCGCGGGCAATCCATTCGGCCTCGGCCCGATCGTCGTCAAGCTCCGCGGCGCAGATTCGGTCGCCGCGGCTGCCCGAAGTCCACAGATTCTTGCCGAGACGGTTCGAATTGTTGGCAATCAGCGCGTTGGCGGCATCGAGGATCGTCCCCGTCGAACGATAGTTTTCCTCAAGACGAATCGGCTCATCAACGCCGAAATCCGTCAGAAAGTCCTTCATGTTGCCTACATTCGCACCGCGGAAGGCGTAAATCGACTGGTCGTCGTCACCGACGGCAAAGACGGCGTTCATCGGCGCGCCGCCCGGTCCGCGGCCAAAGCCCGCCAGCATCTGCAGCCAGCGGTACTGCAGCACGTTCGTGTCCTGAAACTCGTCGACAAGAATATGGCGGAAGCGGTTCTGGTAATGGGAGCGAACGATCTCGTTGCGGTCGAGAAGCTCATAGCAGCGAAGCAAAAGCTCCGCGAAGTCCACAACGCCCTCGCGCTGGCACTGCTGCTCGTAGGCCTGATAAACCTTGACAGCCGTCTCGTCGCCGCCCTGCTGGCCGGCGGCGTGCGATGCGCGCATCCCGTTTTCCTTGTACCAATTGATGACATTGGTCACCTGGCGCGGATCGTAGCTCTCGGTGTCAATGTTGAGCGCCTTCATCACGCGCTTGACCATGGACATCTGATCGCTCGAGTCCAGAATCTGGAATGTCTTCGGCAGCCCTGCATCCTCAGCATGCGTGCGGAGAATTCGGTTGCACAGGCCGTGGAAGGTTCCGACCCACATGCGGCGAAGATCGTACGGAAGAATCGCCTCCAAGCGGACGAGCATTTCCTTGGCGGCCTTGTTCGTGAAGGTCACGGCCAGAATTTCGCCCGTCTGCGCCTTGTGCTCGCTCAAAAGCCATGCAATGCGCGTCGTCAGCACGCGCGTCTTGCCCGAACCAGCGCCTGCCAGAATGAGAACGCTCTTTTCAGGGGCCGTAACGGCCTGAAGCTGGCGCGGATTGAGGGATTGAAGAAGATCGGACGACATGCAGGGAAACCTCCGGCGAAATAATCGGACACCGGCCGGGAAGCCGGTTGGGCTAAAAAGGTAGCACATTTCGACAAAGCACTCACGCCTCAACTCCCGTCCTAACGGCGTCCGGCAGTCGATTCGGCAGTGCAGAAGGCGCTTCACTGAAGGTATACTAAGCAATTATTCTTTTTTGAACCCTCTTATTTGGAAGGCGTTATGCGCGAGACTTACTCTGCTCAGGCAGTGGAATCCGAAGTCCAGGCCATGTGGAAGGCCAAGGACGTCTACCGTGCTGTCGAGAACGCGGTCGACAACAATGGTCAGCCCAAACCCAAGTTCTACGTCTGCTCCATGCTCCCTTACCCGAGCGGCAAGCTTCACATGGGACACGTCCGTAACTACACGCTCAATGACGTGATGTACCGCTTCTACCGCATGAAGGGCTACAACGTGATGACCCCGATGGGATGGGACGCCTTCGGCCTGCCGGCCGAAAACGCCGCCATCGCCAAGAAGGTCGCCCCGGCCGCATGGACGTATGCCAACATTGCGGACATGAAGAACCAGATGGAACCGCTCGGCCTTGCCTTTGACTGGTCGCGCGAAGTCGCCACCTGCAAGCCCGAATACTATCGCTGGAACCAGTGGATGTTCCTCAAGATGCTCGAAAAGGGCATCGCCTACCGCAAGACCCAGATCGTCAACTGGGACCCGGTCGACAAAACCGTGCTCGCCAACGAACAGGTGATCGACGGCCGCGGCTGGCGTTCCGGCGCCATTGTTGAGAAGCGCGAGATCCCGGGCTACTACCTCGGCATCACCCAGTACGCTCAGGAACTCCTCGACGACCTCGACCAGCTTAAGGGCTGGCCGGAACAGGTTCGCCGCATGCAGGAGCACTGGATCGGCCGCTCCGAAGGCGTGAACCTCTCCTTCCCGTACGAACTCGAAGGCCAGAAGAAGCTTCTTCGCGTCTACACGACGCGTCCCGACACGCTCATGGGCGTGAGCTTCGTCGCCATCGCCGCCGAGCATCCCCTCGCCGCCTACGTCTCCCGCAACCGTCCCGACCTTCAGGCCTTCATTGAAGAATGCTCCAAGGGCAGCGTGAGCGAAGCCGACATGGCCTCCATGGAAAAGAAGGGCATTCCCACCGGCTTCTACGTCCAGCACCCGCTTACCGGTGACAAGGTTGAAGTCTGGATTGCCAACTACGTTCTCATGAGCTATGGCGAAGGCGCCGTGATGGGCGTGCCCGCCCACGACGAGCGCGACTTCGCGTTTGCCAAGAAGTTCGGCCTTCCGATCCGCCAGGTGATCGCCGTTGAAGGCGAAACCTATTCCACGGATGCCTGGCAGGAATGGTACGGCGACAAGACGCTTGACGCACATCTCGTCAACTCCGGCAAGTACGACGGCCTCGGCATTCATGAAGCCCTCGACGCCATTGCCGCCGACCTCAAGGCCCTCGGCCTCGGCGACAAGCAGGTTCAGTTCCGTCTGCGTGACTGGGGCATCTCCCGCCAGCGCTACTGGGGCACTCCGATCCCGATGATCAACTGCCCGTGCTGCGGCCCGGTGCCCGTGCCCGAGAAGGATCTCCCTGTCGTGTTGCCGGAAGACCTGATTCCGGACGGCTCCGGCAACCCCCTCACGAAGTGCGAAGCCTTCCTCAACGTCAAGTGCCCGAAGTGCGGCGGCGACGCTCAGCGCGAAACCGACACGATGGACACGTTCGTCGACAGCTCCTGGTACTTCCAGCGCTACTGCTCTCCCGACAGCTCCACGGCCATGGTCGACAAGCGCGCCGACTACTGGATGCCGATGGACCAGTACATCGGCGGCATCGAGCACGCCGTGCTCCATCTGCTCTACGCCCGCTTCTGGACGAAGGTCATGCGCGACCTCGGCCTCGTCAAGTATGACGAACCGTTCAAGAACCTGTTCACGCAGGGCATGCTGATGGCCGACTGCTACTACCGCAACGGCGACGACGGCCGCAAGGTCTGGTTCTACCCCGATGAAGTTGAAGTGCAGTACGACGAAAAGGGCCGTCCGGTCGGCGCCGTCTGCAAGGCCGACGGCCAGCCCGTCATCCTCGGCGGCATCGAAAAGATGTCCAAGTCGAAGAACAACGTGGTCGAACCGCGCGACATCATCAAGAAGTTCGGCGCCGACACGGCCCGCAGCTTCGTCATGTTCGCAGGTCCTCCCGATCAGTCCGCCGCTTGGTCCAACTCCGGCGCCGAAGGCACCTACCGCTTCCTGCGCCGCATCTGGAACTGGGCTTACGGCAAGAAGGAATTCGTCGCCAACGCCGGTTCTCTCGAAGGCCAGACGCTCTCGCATGACGCCAAGGCCCTGCGCCGTGAAGTTCACACGACGCTGCGCCAGGCCGACTACGACTTCAGCCGCATGCAGTACAACACGGTTGTTTCCGCCTGCATGAAGATGTTCAACGCCATCGATTCCTTCAAGGGCGAAACGCCTGCCGATCAGGCCGTCGTCTGCGAAAGCGCATCGATCCTGCTCCGCACGCTCTACCCGATCGCCCCGCACATCACGACGTCGATCTGGCAGGAACTCGGCTTCGTTGAACGCATCGGCGATCTGATCGACGCTCCGTGGCCCGAAGTTCAGGAAGACGCGATCAAGGCTGACGAACTCAAGCTCGTCGTTCAGGTCAACGGAAAGCTCCGCGGCGAAATCCTCGTTCCCGCCGAAGCTGCCCAAGCCGAAATCGAAGCTGCCGCACTTGCCAATCCCGATGTGCAGCGCTTCACCGACGGCATGACGGTCCGCAAGATCATCATCGTGAAGAACAAGCTCGTGAACATCGTGGTTGCCAAGTAAGGCAAGCACATCAAGAGCCGCTCTCTCAAGGGGCCGGCGTCCAGTTCGGACGCCGGCCCCTTCTTATGCTGAGTCTCGTTCTGCATCCCGCTTCAAAGCCTGTTCGCCCCATTCGAGCGGCCGTTATAATTAATGATTCCGAGACCTCTCCGGAGGCCTCACCACCTTCCTGCCATCCGAGGATTTTCTCCGTGACTTCCCGTCGTCTTCTTATCGGCGCCGCCCTCGTCGGCGCACTTCCGCTTGCCGGCTGCGGCTTCCGTCTGCGCGGCTCCTATTCGACGCCGTTCAAGACCATGTACCTCCAGATGCCGGAAAATTCGCGCCTTGCCGTGCGCATCAAGCAGGAACTTGAAGGCGGCTCCGACGTCCGGATCGTGAAGTCGCCGTCCGAAGCCGAAGCCATCCTCGAGCTTCTTTCCGACTCCCGCTCGCGCGATGTTCTCTCGATCAACGACACCGGCCGGGCACGCGAATACGAAATCACGCTTGTACTTGAATTCCGCGTCTCGAGTCCCGAAGGATTCGACTACATGGAAGCCGTGAAGCTTGCCACCTCTCGCGACCTTACCTACGCCGAATCGAACTTCCTTTCGCGAGAAAAGGAAGAGGAGTTTCTCTACAGAGACATGGAGGCCGACCTCGTCAGCCAACTGATGCATCACATCGAGGCGATCAAGCCTCGCAAGCAAAACGGAGCCTGACCCGTGAAGGCCGATCAGCTTCAGGGCTACCTCGCAAGATGCGCCAGGGACAGCCGTCTTGATCCCTTCTGGCTTCTGACCGGCTCCGACGATTTCCTCGCCGTCGAAGCGGGCGACGCCATCCGCGCCGAAGCTCGCCGCCAAGGCTACACCGACCGTCAGGTGCTCGACATGAACGCCTCGGCCGACTGGTCCCGCCTTGCAATGGCCGCGGCCGACATCGGCATGTTCGACGACCGAAAGATTGTCGATGTGCGTCTTCTCACGGGCAATCCCGGCAAAAACGGCGCCCCCGCCATCGTCAAGTATCTTGAGCACCCCATCGACGGCGTAGTAACGCTCATCACAATGCCCTCCCCCGACTGGACGGTCAAGAAGGAAGCCTGGTGGGAGGCTCTGCAGCGCAAGGCCACCGTCATCGACTGCTCGCCCGTGGATCGTGCACAGCTGCCCGCCTGGCTCAAGGCCAGACTTGCGTGCCACGAGCTCGCCATGTCTCCCGAGACACTCGACTACTTCGCCGACATGATGGAAGGCAATCTCTTCGCCGCCGCTCAGGAAGTCGAGAAGCTCTCCCTTCTCTATCCCAAGGGCAAGATCACCTCCGAGCAGCTCCGTCAGGCCGTCTCGAGCAACGCCCGCTTTGACTTCGACACGCTTTTCGAAAGCATGCGCCTTGGTCAGGCCGACCGCATCGTGCGCATCATCGACGGTCTGGAAGCCCAGGCCGAAGCCCTGCCCTTCCTGCTCGCCATGCTGACGGCTGAAATCCGTTCGCTCATCAAGCTTCGGACCGGCTACGACAACGGCCAATCCCGAGTAACAGGCGTCTTTGCCACGCCGTCCCTGCAAAAGGCCGCCCGCCGGCTCACCGTCAGGAAGCTCTGCGGGGCTCTTTCCGTCTGTGCCGACATCGACCGTCTGGTCAAGGGACTTCCCGTTCCCAAGCGCGACTCCAACCCCTGGATCGAATTGAAAAGCGTCGTGCTCTTTCTGGCCAGCTAATGCCTGCTTCACCACGGACGGGACTCCTCCCGCCGCGGTTCGCAAAATTCGGAGACAGATCTCCGTTCGGGCTAAAATGAAAAGACTTGCTCGGGAAAACGCAAGCCGCCCCAACCTTTGCCGGCGGCACTCTCCCGGCTCTTTAATCAGGAACCGCGCATCATGCCCGAAATCACCATTACTCCCAGCGACTACATCGGCCGCATCGGCCGTCAGGCTCGTGAAGCCTCGCGCGCCATGGCCCGCGCCTCTACGTCCGCCAAGAACGCCGTGCTTGAACGCATCGCCGAGCTTCTGCTCGAACAGGAAGCGGACATCCGCACCGCCAACGAGACCGACATCGAAGCCGCCCGAGCCGAAGGCCTTGACGAAGCCTTCATCGATCGTCTGACGATCACGCCGGCAGGCCTGCGAGCCATGGCCGACGGCTGCCGTCAAATCGCCGCCCTCGAGGATCCCGTCGGCACGATCTCCGACCTGGCCTTCCGCCCGAGCGGCATACAGGTGGGCCGCATGCGCGTGCCGCTCGGCGTGCTTGCCATGATCTACGAATCCCGTCCGAACGTGACGATTGACGCTGCCGCTCTTGCCATCAAGTCCGGCAATGCCATCATTCTTCGCGGCGGTCACGAAGCCCTTCGAAGCAACACCGTGCTCTGGGAAGTTGTTGGACAGGCGCTCGCCGAAAAAGGTCTTTCCGCCCACGCCGTTCAGCTTATCGAATCGGCCGACCGCGCCCTCGTCGGCGAACTCATCCGTGCACGCGACTATGTCGACGTGCTGATTCCGCGCGGCGGCAAGAGCCTCGTTGCCCGCCTCACTGCCGAAGCGACCGTGCCGATGATCAAGCACCTTGAAGGCATCTGCCACACTTATGTTGACGCCGAAGCCGACGTCGACATGGCCGTGCGCGTCACCGAAAACGCCAAGACCCAGCGCTACTCGCCCTGCAACGCCACCGAGACCCTTCTGG
>CAKQKT010000035.1 GCA_934249275.1 uncultured Sutterella sp.
TCGACGACGTCGACATCGCACTGGGCTGCCACGTCCGTCCGATTCAGGACATCCCGGCGGGCACCTGCGCCGCCGCCGTGCGCCACACCTCGAGCACGTTCTGCGACATCGTGATCCACGGCCGCACCGCCCACGCCTCCCGTCCGCACCTCGGCATCAACTGCGCCGAAGTCGCCGCCGCCGTGACGCAGTCCATCGCCGCCATCAAGGGCGATCCGGCCAAGGTCTGGTCCTGCAAGGTGACGAGCATCGTTGCCACGGCCGCCGCCGTCAACATCATCCCCGACACGGCCACGCTCAAGCTCGACGTCCGCGCCCAGACCAACGAGCTCATGGACGAGCTCCTTGAAAAGATCCGCGCCGTCGCCGCCGGCTGCGCAGCCGCCTACGGCGCCACCGCCGAAGTGATCCTGCCGGGCGTCGTCATCCCGGCCGCCGTCTACGACGAAGACCTCGTTGCCGAACTCGCCCAGACCATCCGCGAAGTCCTCGGCGACGACAAGCTCGCCCGCGACTGCGGTGGCGGCGGCGAAGACTTCCACTACTTTAAGCAGCAGCGCCCGCACATCCGCGCCGCCTACTTCGGCGTCGGCGCCGGCTGCACCCCGGGCCTCCACGCCCGCAACATGACCTTCGACCCCAACCAGCTTGAAATGGGCGTCAAGGTCCTGACGGCCGAAGCTCTGAAGCACATCGGTTAAGCCTTCGGACTTCCTCTGGGACAGAGGGGATCGTTCATCCGAACGGTCCCTTTTTTCATGCGCGCTGCCTCACCGCCGTCAGGCGCCGATGCCGCTCCAAGACAGGCATGAGACCTCCGACTCGAGGAAAACGACCGTCACTTTCATACATCCCGCGCCTTTGAGCGCCTCTGACGCAATCATTTGAAAACCGAGCCATTCTACCCCATACAATTTGATACAGATCAAACATCGTTCGCGATATTCGAATCGTTCTCTTGAAAGTCTGCTAGGGTAGATAACGTTCGAGCCGTAGCCGACCGGCAGCGGCGGATACAAACCATTCGGAGCAGGAAAATGCTAGAACGCAGGATTGAGGCTCAGGGCCTCGTACGGTTGCCAATCATCGACATCAACGCCCGTATTGTCTCCTCTTCTTCCTCCTCCACATCCTCCTCTACATCCACACAAAGCTCTTCTCTCTAAGCTTTGTGTGCGATTCCCGGCGCTGCCCGGCCTCCCCGGCCCGAAGCATCCGCCACTCTCCATTACCCAACCCTTTGACAATTTGACCGGCCGTCTTCGCGTTCCGGAGCTCTGAAAGCCCATGGCATCCATGGCCTCACTGCACCCGTAATCCGTCGATGCATATGCCGATTCCCGGGTCGAACTGCATCCACATTTCACCCTACGCAGTTACCGAACGGGAATTCAAACGGAGAAAAACCATGGATCTCATCAAAAACTGGAAGCTTCACCTGCTTGCACTTCTCGTCGTGATCGCCGCCGAATCCATCGGCATGCATCGCTTCGGCCTGGTGGTTACGCTGCCGCTTCTCTATGCGCTCGTCATCGGCGGCATCATTTCGCTGCCGAAGCTCAAGATTCTGAAGCTCTCGGAAATGGACCGCGCCGCGAAGTTCATGCCGATCGCCATGCTGATTCTTCTCGTGAAGATCGGCCTCGGGATCGGCCCGAACCTCGAGATGCTTCTCAACTCCGGCTGGGCCCTGATCATGCAGGAATTCGGCCACTTCTTCGGCACGCTGATCTTCGGTCTTCCGGTTGCGCTCCTGCTCGGCATGAAGCGCGAGGCCATCGGCGCCTGCTACTCGATCGACCGCGAGCCCAACGTCGCCATCATCGGCGAGAAGTACGGTCTTGACAGCCCGGAAGGCCGCGGCGTGATGGGCATGTACATCTGCGGCACGGTCTTCGGCGCCCTCTGGATCTCGATCCTTGCAGGCGTGGTCGCCGGCCTCGACATCTTCCATCCGCATTCCCTTGCCATGGGTGCGGGCATCGGCTCGGCCTCGATGATGGCCGCCGGCACGGGCTCGATCATCGCCGCCTATCCGGAAGCCGCCGAAACGGTCGGCGCCTACGCTGCCGCCGCCAACCTGATGACCTCGGTCCTCGGCATCTACTTCGCCCTCTTCGTCTCCCTCCCCGTCACCGTCAAGATCTACGAAATGGTGACCGGCGACAAGCGCGCCGCCTGACACGGACACGAACACAGCTCCATTTGAACCGAACACTTTCATTAGGAACCAGACATCATGAACGCATTTGCCGCCAACATCGAGAAGCTCAAGGACTACATCTTCATTCTTCTCGTCACCGCCATCTTCACCGTCGTCGCCAACACCTTCGGCTACCACGGCGACATCGCCCAGGGCTCGATCGGCGTGCTGATCATCGCCGCCATCGCCTTCTTCGGCGTCGTCATCCAGATGCTTCCTGGCTTCAACAAGCTTCCGATCGTCTTCTGGGTCTCGCTCACCGCCGTCATCGTCTCGATCCCGAGCTTCCCGGGCGGCGTGTGGATCGTCGAGCAGACGAAGCACATCAACTTCCTCGCCACGACGACCCCGATTCTCGCCTACGGCGGCCTTTGCCTCGGCAAGGACCTCGAAGCCTTCCGCCGCCTCTCCTGGCGCATCGTTCCGGTCGCCATGGCCGTCGCCTCGGGCAGCTTCCTCTGCGCCACGGCGCTCGCCGAAGTGATGCTTCACCTCGAAGGCATCTTCTGAGAACCGACCTAAAATAATCATCGGCCGGGCATCCCGCGGGAGGGCCCGGCATTCCATTCCGGCGCATCACCGCGCCAAGCACACATAGGAGCGGACCGCAGGAGCCGACAAGAAAAGGCCCCGGAAGCGGTCCCCGAAAAATCATGGACAAAGCCGCCATCAAGCAGAAAGTCTGCGAAGCCATCGCCGCCCACCGCGCCGAGATCGAAGCGATCTCCGAAGCCATCCTTGCCGAACCCGAACTCGGCTTCAAGGAGCTCAAGACCTCGAAGAAGGTGCAGGACGCGCTCGCCAAGCTCGGCCTTGAATTCACGGCCGGCCACGGTCTCACCGGGGTCAAGGCCCGCATGAAGGGCCGCAGCTCCAAGCGCACGGTCGCCATGCTCGCCGAGCTCGACGCCATCGTCTGCCGCAACCACAAGAACGCAGATCCCGTCACGGGCGCCGCCCACTGCTGCGGCCACAACATCCAGATCGCCAACATGATCGCCGTGGCCGCCGGCCTGCGCGACGTGATGGGCGAGCTTGACGGCGACGTCGTCCTCTTCGCCGTCCCGGCCGAGGAATACGTCGAAATCGACTGGCGCAGCGCCCAGCGCGACGCCAACCGCCTCAAGTACCTCGGCGGCAAGCAGCAGCTCATCGCCGAAGGCGCCTTCGACGACATCGACATGGCCATGCAGATGCACGTGAGCAACGGCGCCGAATTCAACCTCGGCGGCTCGAGCAACGGCTTCATCGGCAAGCTCATCGAATACCACGGCCGCCCGGCCCACGCCGCCTTCGCGCCCGAACAGGGCGTCAACGCCCTCAACGCCGCCATGATGGGCGTCATGGGCGTCAACGCCATCCGCGAAACCTTCCGCGACCAGGACCACGTCCGCTTCCACCCGATCATCAATGCGGGCGGCGACCTCGTCAACGTGATCCCCGACTACGTCAAGATGGAAAGCTACGTGCGCGCCTCCAACATCGACGCCATGGCCCGCTACAACAAGGCCGTCGACCGCGCCCTCAAGGCGGGCGGCGACGCCATCGGCGCCAAGTGCGACATCGCCAACCTTCCGGGCTACCTGCCGCTGCGTCCCGACGAAGCCATGCGCGAAGTCCTCCGCGGCAACGCCACGGAACTCTTCGGCGCCGACAACGTCGTCGTCGGCGAACACAGCGCCGGCTCCACCGACATGGGCGACGTCTCCCACCTGATGCCGGTCGTCCACCCGTGGGTCGGCTGCGTCGACGGCGTGCTGCACGGCGCCGACTACGAGCTTCGCGACCGCGACGTCGCCTTCACGAAGTGCCCGCAGGCCCTCGCCATGACGATCGTCGACCTCCTCGCCGACGGCGCCGAAAAGGCCGAAGCCATCTGCAAGGCCTTCAAGCCCCAGCTCGACCGCGAGTCCTACGTCAAGTTCATGGACTCCATCGAATAATCCGATCTGCTTTTTTGCACATCCTGATCCGTCCGGTCTCGAAGCGCCCGGACGGAACTTGGGACGACGCGAAGCATCGCGCCGTCCCTTTTTTATCCTCATTTTCCGCATCCGACAAGCGCAGGCGCTCGCGTTTCCTTTGCGCGACAGCGGCTTTTGGCACGATATTTGCTTCATATGTTCTCTACAGGCCGCGGCCGGCCCCTCGCCGGTCTGCGGGCCTGATCGTCCAAAAATTGGAGAACAACAAATGATTTCACTCAAAAAGGCGCTTGCCGCCTCCGCGCTCTCTCTTGCCGTCGGCGCCGCGCTCGCGGTCGACATTCCCGCCCAGGCCTACGACGCGCAAATCGCCGCCGAACTGCCTGCCGCCATTCAGAAGGCGGGCGTTCTGAGAAACGTCGTCACCGGGAGCTTCGTTCCCTACACCATCGCCAATCCGGACAACTCGATCGAAGGCGCCACCGCCGACTTCGCGAAGGCCGTCGGCGAAGTGCTCGGCGTCAAGGTCACGCACACGGTGGCCCAGGGCTTTGCGGCTCGTCAATCCGAAGAAGGAGCGCACGCGCGAGCTCCTCAAGCGCCACCTCGCACAGGCCGCCAAAACCGCAACCGCGGCCTGACGCACGCTTTTCAGAAGGCAAATTGACGTAACGCGGGACGGCGCCGGAAATGGCGTCGTCCCGTTTTCATCTCCGGCGCCAACTCCAGCTCCGCTTCGGAATTTGCATCCGATCGGTGTTAAAGTATTCCGTTGCAGCATCAAGAGGAGGCAGTCATGGCAAACATCAAAGTCACCGTCGACGACTCTCTTCACGACGCGGCGCAAGCCGTGCTTTCACGAATCGGCATAGACGCGGAAACGGCCGTTCGCCTTCTGCTCCGGCAAATCGTTGTTGATCAACGGTTCCCCTTCAAGCCCGCCGATCCCTTCGACTGCGACGCCAACCTCCGGCATCTTGAGAAGGTGCTCGACGACGTCAGGCACAAGCGCAATCTGACAGTTCATGAACTGATAGACGTCGACTAGCACCGGCGGAACGCAGAAGCTTCCTGCCAACAGAAAGACTGGCCCGGCCGCCGCGAAGGCGCCGGGTCTTCGTCATTCCCGGATCCAAGGTTCTCTTCAATTTGCACAAATACGACAAGCAATTCGAATTCAGGCACCCGAAAATGCATGCGCTTTAAGTTTTACTTAACGCGCTTTCAAAAAATCGATGAGAAGACGGTTTTTGATTTGACAAAAGTCAAATCTTGAGTCTCCTTCGTCTCTAGACTGGAGACGCGACGAAAAGCATGCTTGCTTTTTGCCCCTCATTCCAAAAAGGAGACTGATTCATGATGACGAAGAAGGCTTTGAGCCTGTTGGTCGGCGCGCTGCTCGGCGGCGCCCTTCTCAGCGGCGAAGCGATGGCCGGCCAGTCGCTGGCCGACTTTCACAACAAGATGGGCGGCTGCGCGTCCTGCCACGGCACGAACGCCGTGAAAGCGACGGCTGTTCCGGACGACGAGCGCGACCTCAACAAGCAGTGCCAGACCTGCCACGGTTCCTACAAGGACATCAAGAAGACGGGCACGGAAATCGACCCGCACCATTCGCACCTCGGCGACATCAACTGCACGACCTGCCATACGGCTCATGCCCAGCCGAAGCTCGTCTGCAACGACTGCCACACCTTCACAAACAAGATGCCGTTTGCGGATGCCGCCAAGGCCCAGCCCAAGGCCGAGCCCGACGCAGCCGCCATCGAAGCGGCCATGAAGGCCGAGCCGCGCGAATCCTATGACGTCGTCGTGATCGGTGCCGGCAGCGCCGGCTTCAACGCCGCCATCGCCGCCATGCGCGCGGGTGCTTCTGTTCTCCTCCTTGAGAAGCACGCTTTCTCCGGCGGCAACTCCATGCTCGCCGCGGGCGGCTACAACGCCGTCGGCACGAAGCAGCAGAAGGCCAAGGGCATCGTCGACACGACCGAAGCCTATGTTGAGGACACGCTCAAGGGCGGCCGCGGCAAGAACGACCGCGCGCTCGTTGAAATTCTCGCCAAGGAAAGCGCCTCCGGCGTCGAATGGCTTGAATCCATGGGCGCCGACCTCTCCGAAGTCAAGCGCTCCGGCGGCGCCCGCGTCGACCGCACGCACCGTCCGACCGGCGGCGAAACCGTTGGCCCGCACATCGTGAAGACGCTCCGCGCCCAGGCTGAAAAGGACGGCGTGCCCGCCCGCCTCAACTCCCGCGCCGTGAAGCTCATCATCGACGAAAATCACAAGGTCCACGGCGTCGTGGTTGAAGGCAAGCACAGCGGCCTTTACCGCGTCAATGCCAAGGCCGTCGTGCTCGCCACGGGCGGCTTCGGCCAGAACCAGGAAATGGTTGCCGTCTATCGTCCGACCTTCAAGGGCATGACGAGCTCCAACAACGTCACGTCCACCGGCGACGGCATCAAGATGGCGCTCGAATCCGGCGCCTCCATGACCGACATCGACTGGATCCAGGCGCATCCGACCGTCGGCAAGGGCAGCCGCATCCTCATCAGTGAAACCGTCCGCGGCGTCGGCGCCGTGATGGTCAACGAAAAGGGCGCCCGCTTCGTGAACGAACTCACGACCCGCGACCGCGCCAGCGACGCCATCCTCAAGCAGCCCGGCCGCCACGCCTGGCTCGTCTTTGACGCCGACCTCTACGCCAAGGCCAAGATGGTCCGCGGCTACGACCACCTCGGCATGCTGAAGAAGGGCAACACGGTTGAAGAGCTCGCCCAGGCCTCCGGCATGGACCCGAAGGTTCTTGAAAAGACGCTCTCCGACTACAACGCCTACCGCGCCAAGGGCCATGACGACGCATTCGGCCGCGCCGACATGCCGCTCGCCGTTGCCAAGGCTCCGTTCTACGCCGTTGAAGTCGCGCCCGGCATCCATCACACGATGGGCGGCGTGGCCATCACGACCGAAAGCGAAGTGCTCGACATCCAGTCCCGTCCGATGCCCGGCCTTTATGCCGCAGGTGAAGTGACGGGCGGCGTCCACGGCTTCAACCGCCTCGGCGGCAACGCCGTCGCCGACACCGTGGTCTTCGGCCGCCGCGCCGGCGAACACGCTGCGAAGTTCGCGCTCGAACAGAAGTAAGAGACTTCTAAAGCCCCTCGAAAAACCGGGCCTCGGCAACGGGGCCCGGAACTATAAAAACAAAGGCGCCGTCCGCGGAATTTCTGCGGGCGGCGCTATCATTTGGAGGATCCGAACTTTGACGATATGTCCCATGCGAATCACGCTGCGCCAGCTCTCCGTCTTCCGAAGCCTCTATGAGACGCACCGCGTCTCGGCCACCGCTTCGAAGCTCCATCTCTCCGCCTCCGCCGTGAGCCAGTCTCTGAAGGAGCTCGAAGGCGCGCTCAATGCGCGTCTCTTCGTGCGCGAAAGCAAGGGGCTCACACCCACGCCGGCCGCGCTCACCCTTCTCCCCTACGCCGCCCTTCTCGTCGACAAGGCCGACGAAGTCGAGGCGCTCTTTGCCGAATCGAGCGAAGGACGCGCCGGCACGATCGCCGTGGGCGCCAACAGGCGCTTCGGCATCTATGTGCTCTCCCGAAGAATCATGCAGATGAAGCGCAAGATGCCGTCCGTGGAAACGAGCCTCATGATCGAAGACAACAAGGTCGTCGAGGAAGCCGTTGCAAGCCACCGCATCGACATCGGCTTCATAAGCGGCCGTCCTTCCGATCCCGATCTCGACGGCTTTCCGTGCTTTGAGGACCGACAGGTGATCGTGGTCGGCCTCGGCAGCCCGCTCATGTCCGCCTACGTCACGGCCCGCGAGCTCTCCGACACCACCTGGGTGCTCGAGCGCGAGCAGCGCACCCAGCACGACGTCGCCGCACATCTTGAAGCAAGAGGCATTCGAATCCGTCATTCCATCACCATGGACACCATGGGCGCCGTAAAGCGCGCAACGGGCACTGGACTCGGCGTCGCCGTCCTTCCCTACCTTTCCGTGCGCGAGGAAATCCTGCGCGGGGACCTCGTTGAAATCATGAAGCCCGCATCGGGCGAACTCACCGACGCCCAGAAGATCTGGGCCGTCTGGCGCAAAGAGAGCGACCAGGCGCTTCGCAACGCCTTCCTGCAGGCCTGCGACATCGAGCCCATCAATTGACCTTTGGGAAGACTGCAGAAAGACGAACGGCCGTGCGCAATGCAGCGAACGGCCGTTTGGCTTATGGTCGGGTGCCGTCCGGCCGAAGCCGGTGAATCGAGACCGCGGTAAGAAGTATAAGAAGCTTTTGAGCTGTGAAAGTACTAGCGTAAAAGTGATCGGAAGAAGTACAAAAAAGGCAGGGGACTTCCGGTCTGGCCTGCTTGCAGGCTTTGGCTCCGCCTTCACTCAGCCTCGTCGGACGGCATAAGACGTTACAGGAGATCGGTCTCCCAGTTTGCCTGCTGAATGCGGGCATCAAGCGCATTGATGCGAAGCGCCAGCGCATCGAGCTCGGCATGCCGGGCGGCGACGTCGAAGGTCGTCACCGAACGGATCGAGCCAGGACGGTCGTAGTGATTGAAGCTCACCACTGAACTGCGAATAACCTCTCTCATCACGCGAAACTGCTTTTGAGACACGTCGCGCTCGGCAATCCAGTCGGCAAGGAGACGTCCTTCGATCTTCGCGGCGAAATTGGTGCGTGCAATGCGGACAACAATGTCCGTAAGTTCGGCCGACGCCTTTTCAACCATGGCGTAGAGCTCTTCCGGATCTTCGCACGGCGGAAGGCCCTGCTGCACGCGCGTGCAGGCATGGAGCCTTTCCTGAAGACGAGTCAGACGAGCCTCGAGCTCCTTTCGGGCATTGAGTGCTTCGGCAAGCTTCATTTCACTCTACCTCCAAAAGCTCGGTCGTCCAGTTCGCGGACTGGATGCGGGAATCGATTTCGCGAACGCGGGCGGCGAGGCGGTCGGCCTCCTGCTTGCGGGCAGCAACATCGATCGTAGTCACAACGGGAATGTCGTCGGCATTGCGGCGCTCAACGCGTTCGGACGCCTTGTCGACGACGCCCGAAAGGATTTTGAAGCGCCTCACCGACACGTCGCGCTCGGCGATCCAGTCGGCGAGCGGACGGCCGTCCACAACCGTCGCCTGATTCGTGCGGGCGATGCGAACCATGACGGCGCGCAGATCGGCGGCCGTCTGATGAAGAAGGCCGAAGAGCTTCTCCGGATCTTCGCGAACGGCATCGCCTTCCTGGATGAGCACGTTGGCCTTGAGGCGATTCTCGATCGACGTAAATCGCGCATCAAGAGCCTTGCGCTCGGCAAGGGCTTCTGCAAGCTTCATACAATATCCTTTCGGGAACTAATTCCGCGTTTTTCAAGCTTAGAGCGTGATATGCATAGTCTTGAGACCGGGGATCATCGTGCTTTCGGCATAGCAGACGGGCTTGGCGTTTTCCGGATGGAGGCCGAGAATCTGACCGTCGCGCAGGCCCTTGCCGGTCTTGAGCGTATAGGACGCGACCGTGTAGAGGAATTCCTGAATGACTTCGGGCTTTTCGGCGGTCGGGTTGATTTCAAGCTCATGGTGGCCGAGGAAGCTCATGCCCATGGTGAAGGCGACGAAGTGCGTGTCGTCGGCCTTGGCGATGGCGAAGGTGACGAGGTTGAAGAGCGGAAGCTCGCCGCCCTTCAGGACGGCGGCGCCTTCACGATAGCCGTCGGTGCCGAGGATCGTGGAGCCCGTGTCAATGGCAAGAGCGGACGGCTGGCTGCAGAGCGAGGCGGCAGCCTTGACGAGCGTCTGGGCGGCTTCGACGACCGTGGCGGTCTTCGGAATGGCGGCAAGAGCGATGTGGGCGCGGTGCAGCTGGGCCATGGCGCCGGCCTGCGGCCAGAGCGGATTCATGGCGGCGTGCATGCGGGCCATTTCAGCGGGCAGCGGTTCGTCGAAGAGCTTCACGGCAATGACGACGCCGTCGACCTCAAAGACGAGGGAGTCGGTCGGATCGGCCGGCATGTCCTCTTCGGGGATCTTGATCTCCCATTCGTCGGAAAGGGTCTTCGCAAAGAGCACCGGATCCCATTCGTCGCTCGAAAGCAGGACGGAGGCCTCGACGGGCGTGATCTGAACATCGGATTCGGAAGCTTTGGTTTCTTCGGTCATGACTACAACTCTGTATGTTTTTGAAAGGGACATGCGGCAGCAGAAAGGCTCTCCTCAAGCCCGGTCAGAACAGCGTCCGGACGCTGCGCCGCAAGGCTGTCAATTATAGCCTACCGTGGTGCAATGACTCTGCCTCACGGGGCAAGACGGGCCACCGCGTACTGCTTTTCATCGGGCGTGAACTGATACGAGTCGCCGATCTTCCTCACGGTGCGCTCGATCGTCTTCGCATCCAGACGGCCCGCATCACGCCAGGCTTCCATCCGAGCATAGACGGCCTGCGCGTCACCGACGGCGAGCATCGAAAGACACCAGGCTAGGCTGAGAGAAAGGTAGTAGTCGCCCGATGCGGCAAGCGGAAGCGCCCTGCTCTCCGGCGCATCCAAGAGGTCAAGAGAGGGCTTCACCCATTCGGGGAAACGGTAGTGCTCGAGAAGCCATACCTCGGCCACGCGAACGGTCCAGCGATCGTCGCTCGCGAGCTTCTCCGAAATGTACGGGAGCAATGCCAGCGGATGCTCGCGAAAGACCTTGACGGCGGAACCCATGAGGTCGCACGTCGCCCAGCCCGTCATGTGAGGAAGGAGCCTGTCGACATAGCTGAGGCGCTCGTCAAGCGTCAGGTCCTTTGCAGAGCCCGCCACGATCTCGCAGGTCATCAGAGCTTCCTGTGAGGCAAAGCGCTCCTCGGCAAGCATGCCGTCGAGAAAGGCGTGGGCGCCAGGCGACTTGAGAAGATCCTTCGCAACCCGTCGGACGGCGGGCATGCGAACGCCGAGCCGGTCCGTAATGCCGGGCTGAAGCCTGTCGCCGAAGACCTTGTAGTCCGGGTCGGCCAGTGAGACGAAGAGCGCATGAAGTTCGGCAGGCGTCATTTCAGGTCCTTTTGAAAATTAAAAAGCCGTTCCGGCGACAAACCGGAACGGCTTTGATTGTAAGCGAGGATTGAGGGCGCTCAGGCGCGGGCCGGCGCACCCTCGGGATGATCCTTACTTGGCAGCCTTGGCGGCGGCTTCACCGGCAATGCGGCCGAACACGATGATGTCCGTGTAGGCGTTGCCGCCGAGACGGTTCGTGCCGTGCGTGACGCCGGTCACCTCACCCGCAGCCCAGAGACCCGGGATGACCTTGCCTTCGGCCGTCAGGGCCTGGGCCTTTTCGTTGATGCGGACGCCACCCATCGTATGGTGGGTGGACGGAACGGCCTTGATGACGTAGTACTTGCCCTGCGACATGTCCATCAGACCGGCGCGGTGGTGGAAGTCCTTGTCATTGCCCTTGCCGGCCATGTCGGAGACGCGCTTGACGGTCTTCTGGAGCTGGTCGTACGGGATCTTCGTGAAGTCGGCGATGCACTTCAGGTCGTCGCACGTGGCCATGACGCCCTGCTTCGTGAAGGCTTCGTATTCGGTCGGATGTTCCTTGACCGTGTTGGAGATCTTGCCGATGTTGTCGTTCCAGAGAACCCAGCAGTAGCGGCCGGTCTGGTTGAGGATGGCTTCGGACAGCACGTCGCGGCGGCCGAGTTCCTCAACGAAGCGCTTGCCTTCCTGGTTGAGCATGATGGCGCCGTCGAAGCGGGAGTCGGCGATGAGCTCGATCACGCCGGAGATCGGGTCGCAGATCGGATACGTCTGGATGTAGCCCATGTTGACGAGCTGGGCGCCGGCGCGTTCGGCCATGTAGAGGGCTTCGCCCGTGGAGCCCGGTGCGTCGGTGGTCTTGAAGCGCTCGTCAATCTTCGGGTTGTACTTCTTCACCATTTCGGGATTGGCGCCGAAGCCGCCCGTGGCGAGCACGACGCCGCCCTTGGCGTTGAAGGTGTATTCGGAGCCGTTCATCGTGGCCTTGACGCCGACGACGCGGCCGGTCTTGTCCTTGATGAGCTCTTCGGCCTTCATGTTCGTGATGACCGGAATGCCGAGCTCATCGGCCTTGGCCTGGAACTTGGCGATGAATTCCGTGCCGGTATGGCCGACCGGGATCAGGGCGCGCTTGCGGCTGTGGCCGCCGAAGAAGAAGAGGTTGTCGTCCTCGAAGCGGACGCCGAGGTAGTCCTTGCACCACTTGGCGGCGTCAAGCGCTTCGTGGGTCATGACGTTGATGACCTTCATGTCGCCCTTTTCGTCGCCGCCCTTGAAGGTGTCCTTGGCGTGCAGTTCGGGAGAGTCGTCCGTGATGCCGAGCTTGGGCTGGACCCAGTTGCGGGCAACGTTCATTTCGGCGCCGGAAATCAGGGAGTTGCCGCCGACGGCGGGCATCTTTTCAAGAAGCACGACGTTGGCGCCGGCGTTCTTGGCGGTGATGGCGGCGGAGAAGCCCGCACCGCCCGCACCGATCACGACGACGTCGTAGGTGCTGTTCTTCGGAAGTTCGCGGGAGGCCTTCTTGAGAGCCTTCTTGTCGGCCTTGGCGAGCGTCACGCCGGCCTTCTTCGCGGCGTCGTTGACGGCGTCGATGAAGCCCTTGGAGGAGAAGGTGGCGCCGGAGACGAGATCAACGTCGGTGGAGGAGAGCGCAACGACTTCGTCCTTGAATTCCGTGAAGACCTTCTTCGCGAGAATCGGGTTTTCAGCGGACTTGACGATCTTGATGTCCTGGATCTTGCCGGCATCGAACGTCACGGCAACGGTGATGTCGCCGTGCTTGCCGACGCCCGTGCCTTCGACAGTGGTCGGAGCGGCAAAGACCGAAGCGGAAAGCGTGCCTGCCGCGAGCATCGCGGCAGCGGAGAGAAGAGTTTTCTTGAACATTTTTCTTGACCTTGAGGTTGGAGTCTGCCGTTGATGGCTTCGGCAGGCATGTTTTGTGAACATGACGGGACGCATCATACACAAAAAACAAACCGACTGGTCGGATTTCGATTATGTCGATTGATTAGGCAAAACCCTTATGCGGCTCATGCGGATGATGGCGAAAAAATGATTGCATAAGACGGAATAAGGGGAA
Source organism: uncultured Sutterella sp. (assembly GCA_934249275.1). GTDB lineage: Bacteria > Pseudomonadota > Gammaproteobacteria > Burkholderiales > Burkholderiaceae_F > Sutterella. The sequence goes on from CAKQKT010000035.1 coordinate 13,241, forward strand.
ATCTGCTTAAGGTTTCGATTCTCGAGACATTGAACCGTCTGAGATGAAAAACATACCGTTCGGTCGGTTCATGGCGGGAGAGGAAGACTGCAGAGGCGACCTGCCGGCCGGCATTTCGTATAAGCCGAGAAAACCCGCATGCATGCGCGTGTTCGCTCTCCTTACAATTGATTTGACTGCGGCTCAGCGAAGCTCAGGCATGTACGGCCGCAGTTCGCCTGCGTTTTCATGTGCCGGGCGGCTGTTTCTTCAATCATTCGCTCATTCGCCCGCTGCGTTCGTCATGCGTTTCCCATCCGTCAACAGTTTTGTCGCTCCGTTTGCCGCCGCGCCCGCTCTTGACGGCTGGGTGACGGTTTCGACGGGCTTCGTGATCGTTGCGCTCATTTCCGAAGGCCGGATCACGCTTGCCGATGCGTCGCTTCTGGCGGGCTGCTTCATGGCGGGCACCTTTGTCGGCGGCGGCCTCATCGGGCGGCTGGCCGACCGCTTCGGACGCCGAATCTTCGCGAGGATTCTTCTTCCTCTTGCCGTTCCGCTTTTTGCCGTGCCGCTCTTCATCAACGACGTCGACGTGCTCTGCCTCGGGATTCTTCCTGCCGGCCGCGATTGACCGGTTTTTTCCAATTTGGCGACATTCGTCTCTTCCTGATGCGGACGGAAGGCCATTCTCTGAAAATGAGACGCAAAGAGCGACAATGCGTGCAGTTGGATTCCGTTCGCGCAATGATGCGTGAGGACGGCTCAAAACCGTGCGTCCGGCGCATGGCGTTTCGGCGAGATTTTTTATGCTGTCTTTAGCCGATTGCTTGTCAAACGGGTAAAATGCCATTCATCTAAAAGAGAATCATTTTCCTTCTCAGTTCCGCATTCTCTGCAGGTCTCGCGATCCCCTAGCGAGCCCGCAGGGTCGGCTGAAAGAAGACAGAACTCCCATTCAACAATTAAAAATGTCCGAAACATTTACTCTGGACAAGGCCGCCATCGGGGATGAGCTCGAGGTGGTCGGCGTTCATGCCGAAGGCGCTCCCGAAGACTGGGAGATTTGGCTTGAGGAAATCGGCTTCACCGCGGGCGAACCGTGCGTGGTGCTGCAGAAGGCTGCGCTCGGCGGAGATCCGATTGCGGTCCGCATCGGCGTATCCACGTTTGCGCTGAGGCTTGTGGAAGCCCGCTGCATCGAAGTGAGGAGGCGCAGCTGATGGCCGTCTCTCCCGTCGACATTTATCCGTCCGGTCCTCTCGTTGCGATGCTCGGCAATCCGAATGCCGGCAAGACGTCGCTCTTCAACATTCTCACGGGCTCGAAGCAGAAGGTCGCCAATTATGCGGGTGTGACCGTCGAGCGCGTCGAGGGCCATCTCCTGGGCGCTTCGCAGAAAATCCGCGTGCTCGACCTTCCGGGCACGTATTCCTTCCATCCACGCTCTCCCGACGAAAAGGTCACGATCGACGTTCTCAAGGGCGTCGCACGAGGCGAGCGCAAGCCCGACCTCGTCGTCTGCGTTCTGGATGCCACGAATCTGAGGCGCGGCCTCAAGCTCGTCATGGCCGCGCAGCGCCTGCGCCTGCCCGTCGTTGTTGCCGTCAACATGATGGACCTGGCGCGCCGCCGCGGCATTCAGCTCAATCCCGAGGATCTCTCCCGCGAGCTCGGCGTGCCCGTGGTCGAAACGATCGCCGTGCGCAGGCAGGGCATCGACAGGCTGACGGCTCTTCTTTCCGATACGGCCTCGTGGGCCGGCTGGGTGCCGGCTCCGACGGACGAGGACGACCTTGCGCGCCTCAACCGCATCCTGAAGAAGCTCGGCCTCGACAAGATCTTCCCGGACGAATTCTCAGACCGCATCGACCGCATCGTGCTCAATCCGTGGCTCGGCGTGTCGATTCTGATGCTCATTCTGTTCTTCGTCTTCCAGGCGGTGTTCGCCTGGTCGGCCTATCCGATGGAATGGATTGAAGAGGGCTTCAATCTGCTGGGCGACCTTTGCGCGACCTATCTTCCGGACGGCTTCGTGAAGGATCTGCTCGTCAATGCCGTCATCGGCGGCGTGGGCGGCGTGGTGGTGTTCCTGCCGCAGATTCTGATTCTGTTCTTCTTCATCCTGTTGATGGAGGAGTCGGGCTATCTGCCGCGAGCGGCCTTCCTGCTTGACCGCACGATGGGGTCGGTGGGGCTTTCGGGCCGCTCCTTCCTGCCGCTGCTTTCGGGCTATGCCTGCGCGGTGCCGGCCATCATGGCGGCCCGCATCGTCGGCAACCAGCGCGACCGTTGGGCGACGATCGCGATTGCGCCGCTCCTCACCTGCGGCGCGCGCCTTCCGGTCTATGCCGTGATGATTGCGGCCTTCGTGCCCAAGGCTTCCGTCTGCGGCTTCGGCCTGCAGGGGCTGGTGCTCTTTGCGCTCTACTGTCTGGGCATGGCCGGCGCGCTCGTCGTCGCCTGGATTCTCAAGCACACGACCGGAAAGGGCGAGAGCCGAACGCTCATGCTCGAACTGCCGAGCTACCACCTGCCGCGAATCGATGCGCTTGCGCACGGCCTCTGGCAGCGTGCAAGCATCTATCTGCAGAAGGTCGGCACGATCATTCTGGCGCTCACGGTCTTCCTGTGGGTGCTGACCACCTTCCCGGGCGCTCCCGAGGGCGCGACGGGCCCCGCGATCAACTACAGCTTTGCGGGCATGCTCGGCCGCCTGATGCAGCCGCTCTTTGAGCCGATCGGCTTCAACTGGCAGATGTGCGTCTCGCTCGTCCCCGCCATGGGCGCGCGCGAAGTCGCCGTTTCGGTGCTCGGCACGCTCTACGCAACCGCCGGCGAAGCCGAGGACGCCCTCGTGCCGATCCTGCAGCACAGCTGGTCGATCCCGATGGGCCTCTCCTTCCTCGCCTTCTTCGTCTTCAGCCCGTCGTGCTTCGCGACGCTCGCCGCCATCCGGCGCGAAATGGGCACCTGGAAGGCGCCCGCGGTCCTGTGGGTGGCGTACACGCTCCTGGCCTACGCCTTCTCCTTCGTCGTCTACCACATCGCTCTTTGGGTCTGCGGCTAGGCGAAGCGGATTGTTCCTCAGACATGTCCTCATGTCTGAGGAGAACAGGCTGTTCTGAAAAACGGGCGCTGCTGACGAATGCGGCGCCCGTCTTCGCATGGTTCAGGCATTGTTTCTGCGGGCATTTCGTTTTTCGGATCGGGACAGTATTGTCATTTTCGAAAAATGCTTATTCGCATTTTGCAAGTTCTTTTCGGGAAAGTGGTCATGGTTGAAAATCTGCGGGTTGACTACACTCTTCACCATGACGCAGAAGGAGTCGCACAACGACCGATTCAGTCTTGAGGCCGCATGGCGGCCTTCATGAGGCTGATGCGCTTTTTCTGCCTGTGACTTTTGCTGCAACGACGAATCCGCCGCTGTAGCCCACTTAAAGGACAACACACAAAATGCTTCGCCGCACGCTTCTTTCCGCAGCCGCCAGCGCTGCGCTGATCTGCTCCGTTTCCGCTCCGGCCTTCGCCGGCACGCTCGGCACGGACTACATCGTTCTCGACACGCCGCTTTCCAACGCCCAGGGCACCCTCATCAAGGTCTTCTCCTATGACTGCCCGTTCTGCTTCAAGTACGACGTGGGCGTCGATCCGAAGGTCATGCCGCGCATCGAAAAGGAAGTCGGTCTGAAGTTCAAGCCGATGCACCTCGAAACGAAGGGCAAGTACGGCCGTCAGGCGAGCGTCTTCCTCGCCATGTGCATGCTCCGCGATGAAAAGGCGGGCGTTTCCATCGAAGACAAGAACTCTCTCTTCAAGAAGGCCAAGGACGCCGTCTATCAGGCTTATCACAAGAAGCAGGAACGCTGGACCTCCGGCGAAGCCGCCTTCCTCAAGACGATGACGGACGCCACGGGACTCACCACCGACGACTATGAAAAGGCCAAGGCCGATCCGGCCGTCACGGCTCTCGCCGACAGCTGGAAGGGAACCTATCCGGTCGCCAAGATCCAGGGCATTCCGGCCTACGTCGTCAACGGCAAGTACCTCATCATGACGAAGTCCATCCGCAACTTCGACGGCATGGTCGCGCTCGTCAAGGAACTCGC
>CAKQKT010000036.1 GCA_934249275.1 uncultured Sutterella sp.
CTTTTGGTTAGTTTCTATGCTGGGGCTTGCGGCACGGGGAACCCTAATTTCCCCAAAAGTCCAGAAGAGCCATTTTTTCATTTATGACGGCGCAGCGGTTCGCCGAAGCTCAACGCGCCATAACGGACCGAATGATCGCAAGCTGATCGTCATACCAGGGATTGAACGTGAGCCTTGCATAGTTGTGCTTCGTGTCGGGCTGATGGCGCTCGCCCGAGAACCAGACCTCGGCGCCCGCCTCGCAGGCCTTTGAAGCCGCCTTCGACTGGCCGTTCCAGCAAAGGCGCTCAAGGCCCTTTTCCCCGTACTGCGGATTGTCCGGACGGTAGGTCATCGACATGTGCGCAAAGCTCGCAATGCGCTTTTCAGGCACGGACTCGGGGAACACGCGCACGCGGTCCGAAAGCCCCTTGACGAACTTCTCCTCGCCGTACCAGAGAATCCGGACCCTGGGATTTGAAAAGGCGCGGTCGAACCTCGGAAGCAGGTCCTCCGTCTCCACAAGACCGTCGTGCTCGGCGAGCATCACGGCCGCGGGTCCGGCAAAGGGCTTCCTCTCCATGCCCTCGAGCACGTCGTCCGCACGGACCATTGTGTCGTGGAAGGCCGCAAAGCCCTTCATCGGCACCACAAAGTACTGGAAGGGATTGCGCCCGCCGTTGGGCCGGCTTTCCGGCGTCACGAGCCAGTCCTTGAATTTGGAGACGAAGGACGCCGCCCAGGCCATGGGCGGGCGCACCTCGACGGCGGGCGAGAACAGAATGAGCCCCTTCGTCTTGTCAGGGTTTGAAGCCGCATAGTCGAGCACGAGATTGCCGCCCGTCGAATAGCCGCCGAGCCACATCTCGTCGACCTCCTTCGCGAGAATGTCCCCCTGCTCCCTCACGACGCGGCGCCAGTCGTCCGAAGTTGAAGCCATCATGTCCGCAGGCTGGGTGCCGCAGCCCGGAAGGAGCAGCGTCCGCACAAGAATGCCGTCCCGGGCAAGCGATGCGGCAATGTCGGAAAAGGACCAGGGCGAGTCGCCGAGCCCGTGCACCAGAAGAAGACCGCGCCCGTCGGGATGCTCGGGCCGGTATTCCTTCGGCAGATTGGCCTCAAGCTCCATTCTCCGCCCCTCAGGCGTCGTCAAAACGAACCTGCGGTTTGCTTCGACCCACGCCCTTGCGTCGGCCGCATAGTCTGCAAAGCTGGTTTGACCAAGAGGAAGAACATGACAAGCCTGCTCAACAGATGAGGTCGCGGCGCAGCCTGCGGCCGCAGCGAGCACGACCGAAACGGCAGCGGGAAGAGCAAAGGCAAAAATATGGGAACGGCGAATCATGAGCGGCTTCGAAATGGATGATGCTGGCACACACTTTCTCACGTTCCCGGGAAAAGCTCAAGTTCCCGGAAAGGCGGACCAGCTTCGACGGCCTTCTTTAGGAAAAAAAATCTTCCCCGCATTCGTCTTAGTCTGTACAATGCGGAGTTTTGTATTTTTAAATCAACCTTCAGAAAGATATCCAACCAGAAACGCCATGACGAACAAGATCGAAAAGCCGAAGATGACCTGTCTGCAGCTCACGATGGCCGTGATGCTCAACATGCTCGGATCCTCCATCATCCTGATGCCGACCAAGCTGGCCGAAGTCGGAACGATGTCCATCCTGGCCTGGCTCGTCACCATCAGCGGTGCGACCACCATTGCCTACACCTTTGCCAAATGCGGCATGTTCAGCCGCAAACGCGGGGGGCTGGGCGGGTACGCCTCCTACGCCTTCGGCAAGTCCGGCAGCTTCATTGCGAACTTCAGCTACGGCGTCTCGCTCATCATTGCGAACCTCACCATCGCCATTTCGATCGTCGGCTACCTGATGGTGCTCTTCGAGTGGAATCTCACGCCGCTTGAAATGGGCATCGCCAGCATCATCGTCATCTGGGTCTGCTCGATTCCGAACATCCGCGGCGCGCGCTTCATCGGCCAGCTCTCGCACTTCTCGAGCTACGGCATTCTGATTCCGATTCTGATCCTCACCGTCATCGGCTGGAACTGGTTCTCGGTCGACCGCTACATTGAAGCCTGGAACCCGCAGAACCTCACGCTCTTCGACGGCATATCGGCCGGCATCTCCATGACGCTCTGGGGCTTCCTGGGTCTTGAGACGGCCAGCGCCAACTCCGAAGCCGTCGAGAATCCCGAAAAGTCCGTTCCGCGCGCCATGGTGCTCGCCACGCTCGGCGCCGGCACCGTCTACGTGCTCGCCAACAACATCAGCTTCGGCATCGTCGACAATGCGCTTCTCTCGCACTCGACCGCTCCCTTCGGCCTCGTCTTCGCAACGATGTTCTCGCCTGAAATCGGCAAGTTCGTGATGGCCCTCATGGCGCTCGCCTGCGCGGGCTGCCTGACGAGCTGGCAATTCACGATCGCCGAAGTCTTCCGCGTCTCCGCCCGCGAGGAATACTTCCCGAAGCTCTTCGCCAAGGTCACCCGACTCAACGTGCCCGTGATCGGCATGATCATCATTCTGATTCTTCAGTCGCTCGCCGCCCTTCTGACGATCGACCCGCGCCTTGAGCAGCAGTTCTACATCCTGAAGGACCTTGCGGTCGTGACGAACCTCGTCCCGTACCTGCTTGCCTTCGCCGCCGCCAACGTCATCGTTCACCGCGAGCCCGCGGATCCGAAGACCGCCAAGCGCATCACCGTCATCGCGACCATCGCCTCCATCTACTCGCTCTATGCGCTTTACGCCTGCGGCGAGAACGCCATGATGTGGGGCGCCCTGACGACCTTCGCCGGCATCTGGCTCTACGGCTTTGCAGCCAAGTCCCTTGAAATCAAGGGCCGCCTGCGCGGCGAGGAATAATCCGACACTTTCCCATGAAGGAACGGGCGATCTTCTCAATGGAGGATCGCCCGTTTTCCTTATTCGGAAAACTTTTCAGGCTCCGCCGGCATCAGGACCGGCCTTGCCCGATGAATGGCCTCGTTGAGCGCCTTCGCATCGGCGGGCTTCTGAAGTATGAGGGGAAGCCTCGACGGCGCAGGACGTCCTTCCATGCGAAGCTTTCTGTACTCGCTCTCGATCAGGTCTCCCGCAACGGCCGTGAGCATCACGGTGGGCACGGCGCGCTTGAGCCGCGTCTCGATCAGGCCGGCCGCCTCAAGTCCCGTGGGCATGCCTGCACCGAGGTTGTAGTCGCTCACAAACGCAATCACGTCCCCCGCTTCGGCCGCCCGGCTGTAGAAGGCCTCGTCAGGCGCGCCGCCCTCGACGACTTCCGCGCCCCAGCTCTCGAGCATGCTCTTCAGGGCATCGCGCACGAAGCGGTTGTCCTCCAGAAGCAGGATCCGGCCGTCGAGCGCGCAAATGTCGCCGCCGACCGGCACGGCCGTCTTGAAGCAGTCGGCCTGCTCGGACTCGTCAATGCTGAAGGTGAGGCGGAAGACGCTGCCGCGGCCGAGCTTCGAGCCGAGCGTAAGCTCAAGTCCGAGCTGCTTGGCAATGCCGCGCACGATCGAAAGCCCGAGGCCGTAGCCCGACCCCGGCGCCGCACGACCGGCGGCACCGCGGTAGAAGGTCCCGAAGATGCGGCTCCTGTCCTCGGCGGAGACGCCTGGACCGCAGTCGTAGACGCCGATGGTGAGATGATTCCCCACTCGCCTGGCGCCGAGCACGATCTCAGGCACGACGGCCGTCTTCGGGTCGGAATACGCCACGGCATTGCTCACGAGGTTCTTGAGCGCGCGCTTGACCATCGTGACGTCCGTCAGAATCGTCACCGCCGGCGCCTTCACGCGAAGCTTGAGCCCCTTCTCCTCGGCGATCGGACGGCATTCGCCGGCAAGCTCCTCAAGAAGCTCCCGCACGCTCACATGCTCGGGATGGAGCTCCATCTGGCCGAACTCCATGCGGGTGACGGTGAGAACCTGTTCGACCAGGGTGGAGATAGCCGAAATCGAGAGCGCAAGCTGCTTGATGACGGGTTCGGTCTGAGGCGTTGCGCGGCGGCCGAGGATGTCGATGTAGATGCCCATCGCCTGCAGCGGCTGTCGAATGTCGTGGTTTGCGGCCGCAAAGAACCTTGAGCGGCGCTCGCTCTCCTCCTCCGTCGTGCGGCGTGCGTTTTCCGCACGCGCGATCTCCCCCCTGAGGCGCTCGACAAGGCGCTCGTTTTGAGCGGCCGTCAGAATCGAGGCGACCACCATCTCATTGAGCCTTCTGCCCGAATAAAGGATGAAGCCCATGGTGACGAGCAGGATGACCGCAATGAAGGTCTGGCTCATGCCGAACTGCACGGCCCCGGTCACGATGACGGGCGTGAGCGAACAGAGCGTGAAGGCCGAGAGCGACGGCAGCCAGCAGGAATAGACGGGCCAGCTCGCAAACGTCACGGCCACGATCGTCGCGACCGTGAGCACCTGCAGCGCCTCCTCCGAAGGCACCATCAGAACCGGTCCGGCCACGCCCCAGATGATGCCCGCCGAAACGGAAAGCGCCGTCCAGCGGCGGATCCACGTTCGGATGTTTCCCTCCCGGTTCGCATCACGCCAGAAAAGGCGCACGTAGCGAAGCGAAAGCCAGATCTGCACGAGCCCGCAGCAGAACCAGAAGGCAAGAAAAAGCTCGCTCACGCCGGTCTCCCAGTAAATGGCCGTGAGCGTCGCCATGCCCGTGAACTGCGCCGTCAGCGCCACGGGAAAGAGCTTGAGGTTCGAAAGAATGAGCTTGGCAAGCGTGCCCGCCGTAATGTGGTGCACGGTCTTCGTCAAAAAGAAGGCCCGCAAAAAGCGCCAGGTCTGCTCGCGAATCGGAAGAATGTTCATGCCGCAGCCTCCATCGTCACCGAGCCCTCATTCGAAACAAGCCTCACCGGCATCCCGACGGGAAGCGAGAGCTTCGCGTGAATGTGACCGAAGGGACAGCCCGTCACGAAGGGGAGCCCCGTGCGAGAGCGCAAGAAGGCGAGCGCGTTCGACAGCCTGAAGTCGCCCTCCCAAGCGGCGGGCCTGTCCGCGCCCTGCAGGTCGCAGACGACGATCGCCCTCTGTCTTCTCAAAATGCCGGCCATGTCCAGCGTGAGCAGCATTCGCTCGATCCTGTAGGCGGGCTCTGCCACATCCTCGATGAAGAGAATGCCGTTTTCGATCTTAGGCATCCAGGGCGTGCCCGCGAGCGACGCGATCATGGCCAGATTGCCGCCCCAGAGAACGCCTTCTGCCTGCACGTCGTCGGCATCGTCCGAACGCCATTTCGCCGAGAAGGGCCTGCGGCCGACGACGGCCAGAAGCCCCTCGATCGTCAAGGGATCGGGATCGATCAGATCCCTGAGGGTCGGTCCCTGCCAGCTCATGCGGCCCGTCCTGGCGAGGAGCGCAAGCTCAAAGGCCGTCACGTCGGAAAAGCCCACGACGGGCGTCGACGAAGCCCCGATTTTCTCCCAGTCGAGCAGGTCGAGAAGACGCCCGCAGCCGTAGCCGCCGCGCATCGCCATGACCAGATCGACATCGAGCTCCGTCATGGCGCACGCCAGATCCTTTGCGCGCACCTCGTCGGGTCCCGCAAAGCGGGCCTCCTCCAGAAGCGTGCTCTCAAGCTCCCGCACGCGAAAGCCGAGCGCCTCGGCCGCCGCAAACGCCCTTCGCCTCAAGGCCCAGTCCATGCCGCCCTCGGGCGTCACCCACTGGCGCGACGGCGCGATCACGGCAAGCACCAGCCCCTCGAAGGGCTTTTCACAATCAGTCATCAACAGCCTCCTTTGCCGTGCGGCGGGCCGCAAAAAAGTCCGTCAAAATCGCCTTCGCCTCGTCGGCCATGACGCCTCTTCTCACCCACGGACGGTGATTGATGCCGGGAAGCTCAAAGAGCGACAGCGCGCCGCCCACGGCGCCCATGCGCTCGTCCGCTGCGCCGAAGACAATTCGACCCGGGCGCGCCTGAACAATGGCGCCCGCGCACATCGGACAGGGCTCGAGCGTGACATAAAGCGTGGTTTCGGCCAGCCTGTGGTTCTTCATGACGCGCGCGCCCTCCCTCAGCACAAGCATTTCGGCGTGCGCCGTCGGGTCGCCGTCCCGAAGCGTGCGGTTGCCGGCCCGAGCCACAATCCGCCCGTCCGCCACCAGCACGGCCCCCACGGGCACTTCGCCCGCCTCTGCCGCCCTGCGCGCCTCATCGAGCGCCTCGACCATGAATCGGCGATCGGCCTCGTCGTCGACGGGCGGCTCCCCGCTGTTGACGGCCCGGTTGCGCGCCTGCAGAGCCTCGCGCGTTCGAGCGCGGCGCTCGGCCAGAATTGCAGCCGCCGTTTCAAGCTCGTCCGTGAGACGAGCCGCCGTCACGTTCGGACGGGGCATGAGCTCGTTGCGAAAGCCCGACGGAGTCCTTTCAAGAAGCCCGGCCTCAACGGCCGCAGCCTCAAGCCCTTCGGGCGACTCGTTCATCCAGGCGCCCGGGCCCTTTAGGAAACGCTCGGCGCAACCGCGCACGGCTTCGGCATCCGCCTCCTTGGGCAGAAAAAGAAGCCATGCCCCCGTCACAACGCGCAGATTGTCGGAGGCGGCCTTCACGAGGCTTGCGATCGTGCTGCCCCTGCGAATGGAGAGCGCGCTGAACGCCTCAATGTCTGCAATGGAATAATCCTTCACGATGAGAGAGTACATCTTCGGTCTCACCTTTTTCATCTCGAACAATATGGAATAAGCGCCTCTTCAGAACCGCCCGCGTAGAATGTGCGAATCTCCAAACGTCCTCATTCCGACTTTCTTCCAGGATTTCAGATCGTGAAGAACACGCTTGCCGCGAGCGCTCTGGCGCTCTCTCTTTTAGCGACTCCCATTGTAGCGGTTCAGGCCGCCGCCACTTCAGACCCCAGCGAGGCGCTTGCAAGCTGCCTCTTCCAGCATGCCGCCGACAGCGACAAGCAGGTTCTCATTCAGTGGGCCTATGTGGCGCTCTCAAAGACCTCCGCCGCCCGCCAGGTCCAGACGATTCCTTCGAGCAAGGTGAAGAGCGTTGAGTCGAACGCCCAGAAGACGCTCACCAACCTCGTGGTCGGCCGCTGCTCCGCGCCTGCCCTCCGGGTTCTCATGAAGAATCCCAAGAACGGCCTGCAGGAAACCATGACGCTTCTTGCGACCAAGCTTGTGAACACCGAAATCGAGCGCCGCACCTCGCCTCTTCTCTCGCTCACGATCAGCGATCTGATCGGCTCCAAGAAATAATCCGCCATAATCCGCACTTCCGGAGACCATCCATGCGAAAGCTCTGCCTTCTGTTCGCCCTTCTTCCGGCCGCCGCAGGCGTCCATGCCGAAACGCCGATTCCGCTCTGGGACGGCGCCGTCTACAACCTGCCGGTCGAAACGATCAAGGCGCAGAACGGCGTCTTCGACTGTTCGCAGCGCGGCCGGCAGATGCTCTGCCGCGGAAACGTCGAATTCGCGGGCCACAACGACTGGGGCCAGGTCTACTTCTTCACGGACGGCAGGCTCAAGGCGGTCTCGCTCTTTGCGCCCGTCTCTCTCGCGCACTTCAAGGATGCGGCCGCAGCCGTCCGCAAGTCGGGCATGACGCCCGCGGTTCTCACGGACCACGAGGACAAGGTCGCCTTCGACTTCTTCCAGGCCAAGGTTCAGTCGAAGTCCATGGCCGCCATCGACCGCGATCTCACCGAGAAGGAAACAGAACTGCTCAAGGGCAAAAAAGTCGGCTACGTCTTCATCGACGCCAAGACGCTGCTTGAGAGCGTCAAGGGAGGCAGCGTCACGAACGCCGCCAAGTTCTTCCAGGTCCACGCGCCTCGCACGCTCCGCACGACCGAAATTCTGCTCGACGACCAGGGCGTTGCCGTGAGCTTCCGCGCGCCGATGGCCGTTCAGGACGAAACGGGCAAGAGCATGCTCGAAGAGAAGCAGGCCAAATAACGACTGTCCGCTCAACGCACAAACAAAACGAGCTCCGTTCCCGGATTCGGGCGGAGCTCGCTTCATTTTCAGCCGTCGAACCGAATTACTCGGCCTTGGCGGCCTTCTCGCGGCTGGCGTGGCGGGCGCGCAGGATGTCGATCACGTCGGCAAGCTCAAGATCGGCGTCGGCAAGAAGCACCAGCAGGTGGTAGACCAGGTCGGCGGCCTCGTTCTTCAGCTCCTCCTTGTCGTGCACCGTGGCGGCCAGCGCCGTCTCGACGCCTTCCTCGCCCACCTTCTGCGCAATGCGCTTCGTGCCTCGGGCATAGAGGCTTGCAGTGTAGGACGTGGCCGGATCGGCGGTGCGGCGGCTCTCGAGCAGGACTTCGAGCTCACGCAGGAAGTTCCACTTGTGCTCAATGGGCGAGAAGCAGCTCTTCGTGCCGCGGTGGCAGGTCGGACCTTCGGGGTTGACGAGCACGAGAAGCGCGTCGCTGTCGCAGTCGGTCCCGATGTCGACGAGATTGAGCCAGTGCCCGCTCGTCTCGCCCTTCGTCCAGAGGCGCTGCTTGGTGCGCGACCAGAACGTGACCTTCTTCGTTTCGAGCGTCTTCTCGAGCGCTTCCGGGTTCATGCAGCCGAGCATGAGCACCTGGCCCGAGCAGGCGTCCTGCACAACGGCCGGGATCAGCCCGCCGGTCTTTTCCCAGTCAAGCGTCTTGATGTCTTCCTTGGTCAGCATGTTCTTACCTCAATATTGTTTTCGCGGAGCCACTTCTTCAGGTCTCCGATGTTGATGATCTTCTTGTGAAAGACGGATGCGGCAAGCGCTCCGTCGACCTTCGCGTCGCGGAAGGCTTCGAGAAAGTGAACGGGCTCGCCCGCACCGCCGCTGGCGATGAGCGGAACGCGGCAGATCGAGCGAACGGCGGCAAGCTGCTTGAGATCGTACCCATGGCGAACGCCGTCCTGGTTCATCATGTTGAGCACGATTTCGCCCGCACCGCGCTTCTGAACCTCCTCGACCCAGTCGAGCGTGCGCCACTTCGTGACGAGGGTCTTCTTCTCGTCGCCCGTGAACTGATTGACCCAGTACTCGTCCGAGCCCTCCTCATGGCGGGAGTCGATCCCGACCACGACGCACTGCACGCCGAAGCGGTCGGCGAGGCGCGAGATGAGGTCCGGGTCGGAGAGCGCCGGAGAATTGACGGAGATCTTGTCGGCGCCGTAGGCAAGGAGCCTTCCGGCGTCCTCGACCGACTTGATGCCGCCCGCGACGCAGAACGGGATGTCGATCGCCTCTGCGACGCGGCTGATCCAGCTCTTGTCGACGACGCGGCCGTCGGACGATGCGGTGATGTCGTAGAAGACGAGCTCGTCGGCGCCTTCTTCGGCATAGCGCTTCGCGAGCGGAACGATTTCACCCACGACCTCGTGGCCGCGGAACCTGACGCCCTTGACGACCACGCCGTCCTTCACGTCAAGGCAGGGGATTATGCGTTTGGCCAGCATTGGATAGCCTCTTCAACGGTAAAGCGTCCTTCAAGGAGCGCGCGTCCGACAATGACGCCGCAGGCGCCGGTCTTGCTGACGGCGCGAATGTCGTCCAGTCCTCCGATCCCGCCCGAAGCCTGGAAGCCGATGGCGGGAAAGGCCTTCGAGAGATCGGAATAAAGCGCTGCATTGGAGCCCGAAAGCGTCCCGTCGCGCGAGATGTCCGTGGTGAGCACATGACGAAGCCCTGCGGGCTCGAAAGCGCGGATCAGGTCCTCGATCACGACGCCCGAATTCTCCTGCCAGCCGCTCACGGCGATGGTGTGCCTGCCCGCGGCATCAATGCGCACGTCAAGCGCGAGCACGATGCGATCGGACCCGAAGGTCCTCATCCAGCGCAGGACCTCCTCGGTCCGGCGCACGGCGGTGGAGCCTACGACGACACGGGCTGCGCCAGCATCCAGAAGCGCCCTCACATCCTCCTCGGTGCGCACGCCGCCGCCCGTCTGCACGGGCACGGAGAGGTTCGAGAGCAGATGCTTCAGAAGCGGAATCTGGCGCTTGCCGGGATCCTTTGCGCCCGTCAGATCGACGATGTGCAAAAGCCGTGCGCCCGCGGCCTCGTAGGCCTGAAGGCGCTCGAGGGGATCGTCGCCGTAGCTTCGCTCGGCGCCGTAGTCGCCCTGGTGCAGCCGCACGACGCGGCCGTCAATAAGGTCGATGGCGGGGATGATCATGGCTCGATTCCCAAGAAGTTGGCCAGAAGACGGGCGCCGGCGCGGCCGGAGCGTTCCGGATGGAACTGCACGCCCATGAAGTTGTCGCGCGCGGCGGCGGCCGTGAACGTTTCGCCGTACGTGCAGCGGGCGGCCGTGTAGTCGCCCGTCGGCATCGCATAGCTGTGCACGAAGTAGAACCAGTCGCCGGGCTCGATGCCCCTGAAGAGAAGCTTCGCCTGCGGCGTGTCCTCCGGATACACCTGATTCCATCCCATGTGCGGCAGCGGCAGGCCGTCAGCGCGAAGCCCCCGCACGTCGCCGTCGATGAGGCCGAGCAGGTCAACGCCGCCCGTCTCCTCGCTTCTGCGGCCGAGAATCTGCTCGCCGAGACAAATGCCGAGGACGGGCTGCGTGGCCTCGCGGATGAGCTCCGCAAGGCCTCGGGCCTCAATGGCGGCCATGGCGGCGCGGGCCGTGCCCACGCCGGGCAGGAAGATGCGGTCGGCGGCACGGATTTCAGCCGCCTCCCTCGTGATGACGGGATCGACTCCGAGCCTCTTCACGGCAAAGGCAAGCGACGAGAGGTTGGCAACGCCCGTGTCAAGAATGACGGCACGCATCAGAGGACTCCCTTGGAAGACGGCAGATCGCTACCTTCGATTCTCACGGCATCGCGCAGCGTGCGCCCGAACGCCTTGAAGAGGCCTTCGGCCACGTGGTGGTCGTTCCTTCCCTTCGCCTTCAGGTTGAGCGTCACGCCCATCGTCTGGGAAAGCGAGCGGAAGAAGTGCTCGACCATCTCGGTGGACATGTCGCCCACCTTTCTGTGATTGAACTTTGCCTTGAAGGTCAGGTACGGCCGGCCCGAAATATCAAGCGCGCAGCGGGCGAGCGTCTCGTCCATCGGAAGCAGGAAGCCGAAGCGACGGATCCCGCGCTTGTCGCCGAGCGCCGTCTTCAGGGCTTCGCCGAGCGCGAGGCCGACGTCCTCGACCGTGTGATGATCGTCGATCTCCAGATCGCCCACGGCATAGACGTGCAGCCTGATGCCGCCGTGAACGGCAATCTGCGTGAGCATGTGATCAAAGAAGCCCACGCCCGTGTTGATCTCGTTTCCGCCCGAGCGGTCGAGCCACGCCTCGACGGTGATGCGGGTCTCCTTCGTATTGCGCTCGACGCGGGCATGGCGCTCGGACCCGGCCGCGCCGATGATCTCGTCCGCAATCTCGGTCCAGGACCTGCCGTCCGGCCCCACGCGAAGGCCCTTGAGCCCCATGTTGGCGGCGAGCGTCATGTCGGTCTCGCGGTCGCCGATCACATAGCAGTTGTCCGCATCGAGCACGCCTTCCTTCAGGTACTTCTTCACCAAACCCGTCTTGGGCTTGCGGCACTCGCAGCCGTCGCCCGGCATGTGCGGGCAGATGAGAACCTCGTCAAAGTGCGCGCCCTGGCTCTCGAGGATCTGCATCATCAGCTCGTGCGGTCCCGTGAAGTCGGCCCGCGGAAAGCTCTTGGTGCCGAGTCCGTCCTGGTTCGAAACCATGACAAGCTTCCAGCCCGCCTCGCGCAGGCGCTTCAGAGCCGGAAGAACGCCCTCGACGAACTTCATCTTTTCGAAGCGGTCGACCTGAAAGTCCTCGGGCTCCTCGAGAATGGTGCCGTCGCGGTCCACAAAGAGAATGCGTTCGCTCATGCGTCCTCCTTCAGAATGTCTTCGAGCGCGGCGAGAAGGCGCTCGTTTTCCTCCTTCGTTCCGATCGTGATGCGGATGCAGTTCTCAAGCGTCGGCTGGCGACTCTGATCGCGCAGAATGATGCCGCGGTCGCGAAGCGCCGTGAAGACGCGCGCACCGTCGGCAAACTTCACGAGAAGGAAGTTGGAGGAGCTCGGGAAAACCGCTGCCACGCCCGGCAGATCCTCAAGCGCCACCTCAAGCTCGCACTTGCGCATCACGCACTGCGCGGCTCGGCGGCGCATGAGGCTCACGCCCGCGGGCGCCAGCGCCTGAGCGGCGATGTCGGCGCAGGGCACGGGGATCGGATAAGGCGCGATCACCTTTCTCAGCATGTCGATGACGGCAGGCGAGGAAATCACGAAGCCGCAGCGCAGGCCCGCCAGAGCAAAGGCCTTCGAGAGCGTGCGGATGATCACGACGTGCGGGAAGTCCTTGAGCAGCTCGACCGCCGTATTGGCCGGCGAAAATTCGATGTAGGCCTCGTCGATCACGAGAAGCGCTCGGCCCTCGGTCACTTCGGCGAGCTTTCTCAGCATGCCGACCGGAATCAGCGTGCCCGTCGGATTGCCGGGCGAACAGGCGAAGACGACCTTCACGTCCGTCCTCTCCTCGAGCACCTTCGCGGCTTCGGCCACGTCGGGAAGCCAGCCGCGGTCGGGCGAAGTGATAAGATTCACCACTTCGGCGCCGTTCGTTTCGGCCGACACGGCGTACATGCCGTAGGTGGGCGGAAACTGCATGACGGCGTCCTCGCCGGGACGGCAGAACGTACGAACGAGAAGCTCGATGCCCTCGTCGCCGCCGCGGGTCACGAGGATCTGCTCGGACGACACGCCGGCGTAGGCCGCGTAGCGCTCGACCACGGCCTCGGGCTGCGGTTCGGGATAGCGGTTGAAGAACTTCGTCTCGGGCGCCATCGGCTCGGCCTCGGCCGACTCGTTGGCATTGAGCCAGACTTCGCCCGTCACGCCCGCGGCCTGCATGATGCGGCGCGCGGACTGATAGGGCGTGAGCTTCTGCACGTCCGGGCGGGCCAGCAGGCCCGGATCGGCGGCGGTCTTTTCACAATAGGCGGCCATAAGGCATCACTCCTTCGACTGCTTGATCTTGGCCATGCGCACGAGAACAGCGTTCCTGTGAGCGTCGAGCTCCTCGGCGTGAGCCAGAATCGCGATGGCGGGGCCGAGCTTTTCAAAGCCCTGCGGCGTCATTTCCTGAACGGTCATGCGCTTCGTGAAGTCGGCAAGGCCGAGGCTCGAATACGTGGCGGCATAGCCGTAGGTCGGAAGAACGTGGTTCGTGCCGGTGGCGTAGTCGCCGCCCGATTCAGGCGACCAGTCGCCCACAAAGACGGAGCCCGCGTTCTGCACGAGCGGCACCAGCTCGCGCGCATTGCGCGTCTGGATGATGAGGTGTTCGGGCGCATAGCGGTTGGAGACCTTCACGCACTCTTCAAGATTCTTCACGAGGATGAGGCGGCTGGCGGAAAGCGCCTTCGTCGCGATTTCGCGGCGCGGAAGCACGGCAAGCTGCTCGGCGGCGGCCTTCGCAACCGCTTCGGCGAGGCTGCGCGAGGGCGTCAGAAGCACGACCTGGCTGTCCGGACCGTGTTCGGCCTGGGAGAGAAGGTCTGCGGCGACAAAGGACGGCTCGGCCCCTTCGTCGGCAATGACAAGCACTTCGGAAGGACCGGCCGGCATGTCGATGGCGGCGCCGTCGGGACGGCTGCTCACCTGGCGCTTGGCTTCAGTCACATAGGCATTGCCCGGCCCGAAGATCTTGCCCACGCGCGGAATCGTCGCCGTGCCGAAGGCCATTGCTGCAACGGCCTGGGCGCCGCCCACCTGATAGATCTCGTCAATGCCGCAAAGACGGGCGGCAGCCAGAATCGGATCGGCGATCGGAGGGGGCGAGCAGAGAATGACGCGGCCGCAGCCGGCGATCTTCGCCGGAATGCCGAGCATCAGAACCGTGGAGAAGAGCGGCGCCGTGCCGCCGGGGATATAGAGGCCCACCGCTCCGATCGGACGGGTGACCTGCTGGCAGCGAACGCCGGGCATCGTCTCGACCGTGACGGGCTCGAGCACCTCGGCGCTGTGGAACTTCTCGATATTGGCCGCGGCCGTCTTCAGGGCGGACATGAAGTCTTCGGGCAGACGGGCGATCGCAGCGTCGACCTCTTCGGCCGAGACCTTGAAGTTCTTCACCTCGGTGCGGTCGAACTTCGCGCTGAATTCGCGAAGAGCCTCGTCGCCGCGCTCGCGCACGGCCTCGAGAATGCTCTCGACCACCGTCTTGATTCGGTCGCCCGCCATCACGGCCGGACGGCGGAGAATTTCCTCGCGCTCCGTTTCGCTGAGCGCATCCCATTCGATGACATCGTTGAAGTTGAACTGAGACATTTTGATTACTCCATCATTTTTTCAATCGGCAGGACGAGGATCGAGCTGGCGCCGAGCGCCTTGAGTTGCTCCATCGTTTCCCAAAAAAGGCTTTCGCTGCTCACCATGTGAAGCGCCACATGATCGTCGGAGCCGGCCAAAGGCAGAATCGTCGGATGCTCGGCTCCGGGCAGAAGCGCCGTCACTTCGGCGAGCCTGGACTTCGGAGCGTGGAGCATGATGTACTTGCATTCGCGGGCCCTGGAAACACCCTGCATGCGCACGAGAAGCTTCTCGACCAGGGCCTCCTTCTCGGCGTCGAACGGCTCGTTCTTCGCAATGAGGCAGGCCTTCGAGCGATAGACGACCTCGACCTCCTTGAGGCCGTTCGCCTCAAGCGTTGCGCCGGAGCTCACGAGGTCGCAGATCGCGTCGGCCAGACCCGCACGCGGGGCCACCTCGACGGAGCCCGTCAGCAGGCAGGGCTTGAACGCAAGGCCGCGCTCGTCAAAGCAGCGCTTCAGAAGCTGCGGATAGCTCGTCGCGATGCGGCAGCCGTTAAGGCTTTCGAGCCCCTTCCATTCCTGGTCGGCCGGAATCGCGATCGATAGACGGCAGCCGCCGAACTCGAAGCGGCGGAGCATGCGGTATTTCGTGTCCTCGCCCTGGCTGCGGCGGGCGAGCACCGTTTCCTCGAGCACGTTCTCGCCAATGATGCCCAGGTCCACGACGCCGTCCATGACGAGGCCCGGAATGTCGTCGTCGCGCACGCGAAGGATTTCGACGGGCATGTTCTCCGCCATGGCCAGCAGGCGCTGTGCGTGATAGCGGACCTTGAGTCCGCAGCGTTCAAGAAGATCCTGCGAGTCGTCGGAGAGGCGCCCCGACTTCTGCATTGCAATCCTCAGACGATTGGTTTCGGTCATTTGCTTCCCTAATGTTTGGTGATGGTGACTGTTTGACTTCGAAGCCCTGCTTCGCATCCGGCCTTCCGGCCGCCGATCGATCCACGGATGCAAAAAGCCCCCGGAAGACCTGCTTCCGGGGGCTTTGCTTGAACTTTTTTCCTTTGCCGGAGTCCTTCTCCGCACCGCCGAAAGCATTACCCATCCTCCCGACAGCGTTTTGCGCCCGAGGGACCCTTAAGTATGGTGATGATGGCGGCGAAGGAAGGAGAGATACACTTTTGTGCTCCGATTTAAGTTCTGTACGAATGAAATTCTGAAATGCCGGCAGGAAATCCGCCGAACGTTTATTTCATTATGACACTCCGGAGCGCCTCTTCAAGTCTGATTCACCAAGTCCTGCCCAAAGTCAGGACGCCTGAGCACAAGTGCCTAGGCGCTTCGCAGTATGCGGCTCACTTGCAAGCAGTCCCAATCATTTTTTTCGATGATCGGGGCTGTTCACACGCAATCACACGGGGAGGCAATCATCGAGTTGCAGCCTCCTCGAAAATACGGTCAAGCCATACGGCTTCCTTTTCGAGTCGAAGCGGCTGCAGATGGTCGTCGTCCTTATACCACTTGAGCAAATTGCATTTCCCGTTAGGGCATACATAGGGCGCAACCTCAATGATCTCCGCCACATCGCCAAGCAGTCTTGTGATGGCTGCATTGCCCTTCTCCCATGAATCATCCTTGGGATACGGAAGAATGAAATCCTCTTCCTTAGGATGCAGACGGTTCACATGCCGCAGCGGATCGTAGTCACCCTGCTGTTTGTTGCCTTTGGAAGGAGTCCACGGATAGTCAAGCAGCACATACACCCTCAAATCAGGATGAGCAAGCACTGCCTCCCTAAAGCTTCGGACAGCAGATTCAAAATCGGCCATTTTGATTCTCTCCCCCCAAATATTCCCGACAACCAGTGTTTTTACCCGCTCATCAGCAATTAACTTATAGAGCGCTTCCGATTCCTTGCCACACCCTGAAGGAGACAAAAGAAAACAGCTGGTTTTTCCAACAAAACCGACGTTCGTCTTGAATTCAACACTCAAATGCTTGGCTCGCAAATAATATTGAACAATATGAGAATCCCCTGCAAAAACAATCGACGGGAACGACTTGTTATCAGTAGTCGACATCTCAATCCCAAAATAGTCAATCTTGGAGGCCGCCTCATAGGGTTCCCATTCCCCAACGGCCCTTACACAACTCACCTCCTGAACCGACGAAATGTTTCGATTGGGAAAGCCATGCTGAAAACGAAGAATCTGGCCGAACACAAAAGCCATGACAAGTCCGAACAGCAGCAGTGCTGTCGTGGAAATGCCGCCAATTGCCCTGCTTCGACGAACCGGATTTTCGACACCGAAATACACCATGGACGCCAACACGAAACTCAAAAGAAGAGCCAAAGCATTCCATACTTCAGATGCTCCAGAAACACAAATGAAAAGGAATGCCAGAAGGGGCCAATGCCAAAGGTAAAGCGAGTAACTGATAAGCCCAACGTAGGTCATCGGCCGCCACGAAAGAAGCGTGCGGTTCATGCATGCGTCAGGATTGGCCGCGATCAAGGACACCGCACCCAGTACGGGAAACAACGTTATCCAGCCGGGATGCGTCATGCCGGTTGACCAGAGCACCATCGGAGCAAGAATCGCCGCAAGGCCTGCGCAGGAGAGAAAATTGCGAACTCCCAGCGCCATGTGACGCGCCTGAAAAATGCCGTAGCTTTCAACGAACGCAAGACAAATCCCCGCGCCAAGCTCCCAGAACCTTGTCAGAGGAAAGTAGAAATTAAAGTCTTCATTCCGGACAAGCAGGCATGCGATCAGCGAGCCCGCAGTAATGAGAACAACCGCCGCCGCGATGATTGTCTTTGATCGGGAGAAACGCCAAATCAGCGTGCATATGATCGGGAAGACGATATAGAACTGTTCTTCGATAGCCAGACTCCATAAATGGAGCAAAGGCTTGCGAAGTCGTGAATTCCCAGGAATCCGTTAACAGAGTCTGAAAGAAATTCATATCCCGGCTTAGTTTTGATTCAAGGCAACTA
>CAKQKT010000037.1 GCA_934249275.1 uncultured Sutterella sp.
AAAGCGCAAAATGCTCCTAAATTATGAAATTATGCGAGTCTGTTCGTTGGAGAAGGGAATTTACGTCTGGACTATCGGAATTGATGATTCCAAGAGGTTCGGTGAGTCGAACTTCTCGGAGGCGTCAATGATGGTAGATTCGGTAGATTTTCTTGAACGGCTTCAGTTCGCGAACTGCAAAGGCTGCGGCGTAGGTCTTGCCCGTTCCGGTTGCGGAAATGAGAAGCGCGCGGCGCTCGCCCGAATTTGCAATCTTCAGAAGATTTTCAACGAAGGCGCGCTGCATTGAATTGGGTTCGGGTCGAACCGACGACGCCGGCAGAGGAAGGTGCGTCATCACCTCCTTCTGGGCCGCCATGCGGGCATTGCGCTCGGCTTCGTATGCATCGACCACCTCGTCGAGCGGACGGCTGAGCGGGTGGTCCCAAAGCATTTGGAATTCAGCCTTCAGCGTGCGCGCAAAGGCGCCCGTCTGCTTGGACACAAGCCTGGCATTCCACTCGCGGTTGGTCGTCAGCGCCGTTGCCGTGAGATTGGAGCTTCCGACCAGGAACCTGCAGACATCACCCGAATTGAAAATGTAGCCTTTCGTATGAAAGCCCTGGCGGCCTTCGGCTCGGAAAAGCCTCACCTCAATGTTGGAGAGACTGGCGAGCTTGCGCATCGCAGCCGGGTCCGAAAAGAAGAGATAGTCGGTCGTTAAAACGCGGCCGGGAACGCCGCGATCGCGCAATTCCTGAAGAATCTGAAGCAGCGGCTCGATGCCGCTCATCGTCACAAAGGCAACGCTGATGTCAAAGCTCGTGCACTGCTGGAGCTCGTCCTCAATGACGGTCAGGACCTTGAGCTTGCGGTCGGGATCGTTCGTGACGAATTCGGGACGATATTCGGCTCCCGCCGCATCGGCGTCTCCGAACATGAAGGCCGAACGGAGCTGAGCCTCAAG
Organism: uncultured Sutterella sp.; assembly: GCA_934249275.1. Classification (GTDB taxonomy): domain Bacteria; phylum Pseudomonadota; class Gammaproteobacteria; order Burkholderiales; family Burkholderiaceae_F; genus Sutterella. The sequence continues at coordinate 947 of CAKQKT010000037.1, forward strand.
CAAAGCGTCGGGATCCGTGCCGGCGAAAGCGCCGGCTTCTGTAAGCATGGTGTCGTTCATGCCTGGATTCTAGCAGCCGCAGCTGCTCCGGGCACGGAAATCGAACTCCGTCAAGAAGCCTGCAGGACAAGCACCCGGAGCCCGGCAAGGTCACATTCCGGCCCTTTCCCAGGGAGACAGGCGAACACCGGCACCGGGCGCTTTTGAAACCACTGCGATAACAGGGCTTCATCCGTTGCGCAGTGACCTCTCAACGTTTCAGAATCGCCAGGAAGATCTCGAGAAGATACGTCCACAACTTGCCAAATCGTGATTTAGTAAATCACGATTTGGCAAGTCACTCAAAATGCGGCGATTCTCCCCGGATGAATGCCCGAATGAATCTGTCCCGCAAGCATAAAACGACTCCAAAGGAGGCTTCGGGCCTCCGGACCGCCGCAACTTCAGCCTTATGCACGCCCGTCGAACCGGTCTCTAGGCAGATTCTCCTAGGAGAATCATCCGCCCCCCGTTGCGGGCAGTCATAAAAATTCAAATTACCCTCTGCACTAGGGAAATTATCTTAGAGACGCGTAAAAGCACGTCCGCTACATTTGACAAACCCCGACGCAAAACACCTTCTTTCTTATCAAGCGTTCGGGTCACCACGGAAGCCGGGTCAAGAAGAGACCCGGAGGAAACCATGAAATCCTTCTTTTTTCAATTCACAACATGGAGCGGTCTGAGCAAATAATTCAGACCATTTAAGATCATGATGAAAGTCCTCGCAAAAATGAGCCAGTTTGTTAACAAGACGTTCGCCATTTGGGTCGTCATTTTCGGCATCGCCGGGTTCATTTTTCCGGAGATTTTCAAGCAGATTGGTCCCTGGATCGCTCCTCTTCTCGGTGTTGTGATGTTCGGCATGGGCCTCACGCTCTCGCCGTCGGACTTCCGTGAAATCTTCCGCCGTCCCCGCGACGTCTTCCTCGGCATCCTCGCGCAGTTCACGGTCATGCCTCTGGGCGCGTTCCTGCTGTGCTACGCGATGAACCTTCCGCCTGACGTTGCCGTCGGCCTGATGCTTCTCGGTTCCTGCCCGGGCGGCACGGCTTCCAACGTCGTGACGTTCCTTGCCCGCGGCGACGTTGCCCTGTCGGTCACGATCACGTCCTGCACGACGCTGCTCGCTCCGGTCATGACGCCCGCTCTGATGTATCTCTTCGCCAGCCAGTGGCTCGCGATCGATCCGACCGCCATGTTCATGTCGATCGTTCAGATCATCCTTCTGCCGATCGCCGCCGGCGTGCTCGTCCACAAGCTTCTCGGCTCCCGCATCGACACCGCCGTTGCCGCCCTGCCGCTTGTCTCCGTCGCCGCCATCGTGCTGATCGCCGCCGCCGTCACGGCCGCCTCCCGCCAGCAGCTGATGAACACCGGTCTTCTGGTCTTCACCGCCGTCGCCCTTCACAATGCGCTCGGCATGCTCTTCGGCTTCCTCGTGGCCAAGTGGTCCGGCATGAACCTCGCCAAGTGCAAGTGCATGGCCTTCGAAGTCGGCATGCAGAACTCCGGCCTCGGCGTCGCCCTCGCCTCCGTTCACTTCGCCGCCAACCCGATGACCGCTCTTCCGGCAGCCATCGCCGCCCTGTGGCACAACGTGACCGGTCCGGTTCTCGCCACCTTCTTCCAGCGCTGGCGCGACAACGACGACAAGGCCTCCTTCTTCGACCGCATGGAGGCCACCTGCAAGGCTCCTGCCAAGGCTGTCGCCAAGTAACACCTTAATCTGAAACTCTTCTCAGGCCGCGACGATTCCCAGGTTTCCCGTCGCGGCCTTTCTGTATTCGGCTTTGCCGCATTTCCCTTCTCTGCCGCGAGCCGTCTTTCGAACATGAAAAAACCGCTCGTCCGGCAAACACCGAAGAAGCGGCTCCCGTTTCTCACGCTCCGATCTTTCTCTGCGCGTCATTCCGTGCGGCGCGAATGCTTCCGCTTCTTGCGCGAAGCGCTCGAAACGCCGTCAACCTTTCGGCCGACAGCCGCCGGCTTGTCTCAGGCCTGACCCACGCCCGCATTCACGCCGTCGGGCACGGCAGGAGATCTTGACGCAAATCCATAGACTGCGAACAGCGCTGCGGCCAGGACAAGAAGCTTGAAGGCCTTCATGATTGTTGTTTTCTCCTTCCCGCATCGGCATGCGGGCAATGCGGGAAGGACGCAGCCATTTTATCTCAGCCGCATTCAACAATCGTTCTCCCTCAATCGTTTTCGTCAATACCACACAAGGAGCGCTGCGTTTTCCGGATACGACAAGGCCGCCCGTCCGGCGGATGCCGAAGGAGCGGCCCATGGAGTCAAGCCTTGAGGCCCGGCAACTGCCGAGCCTCAGCTGCCGATCTTACTTGCCGACAGCGGTTTCAGCCGCGATGACGCCCGAGACGATGGCCCAGGAATTCATCATGGCGGTCATGGAGTCGGCACCGTTGGCGCCGCCAACCACGCAACCCGCACCGAAGAGACCCGGAATCGGCTTGCCTTCCTTGTCGAGGATGCGCAGGCCTTCACCGGCGCGCAGGCCGCCGAGCGTGGTCTGATAGCGAACCTTCTGTTCGACGATGTAGTACGGACCTTCACCGATGCCGCCGGTGATCTGGCGGCCGAAGGCGGTGTCCTTGCCGTTCTTGACCATCTTGTTCCAATCGCGAACCTGGGCTTCGAGGCCCTTCGGATCAACGCCCATGACTTCGGCAGCCTTGGCGAGCGAGTCGGAGACGGCCATGACCGGACGGCCGTTGTTCACGATCTTGGTCCACGTCATGAGCGTGGCTTCGTCCGGAACGAGCTTGTCTTCAAGAGACTTGGCAACATATTCCTTCCAGGCCTTGGCGTCCATGACGATGTAGGCAATGTGGCCCGGCTGCTCGACCGTGGTGTCGGTCAGCTCGCCCAGAGAGGCGCGTTCGTTCACATAGCGCTTGCCGTCGCGGTTGACATAGATGGCGCCCGACTTCTTCATCGTGTCGGTCGAGCTGGCCGTTGCGGCAAGGCCGTGGCCCGGAACGGTTTCAACACCCTGCGGATACATCTTGACGAGGTCCATGTTGATGGTGCCCGCGCCGATCGCGGTACCCATCTTGTAGCCGTCGCCCGTTTCGCTGTCCAGGCCGTAGAAGACGTAGTTGCTCATTTCCTTCGGGAGCATGCTCTTGACGGCGCCGTAGCCGCCGGAAGCAAGAATCACGGACTTGGAGGTGAGCTCGACGGTGTTGCCGGAAGCATCCTTGGCGCGAACGCCGATCACGCGGCCGGTCTTGTCGCGCAGAAGCTCTTCAGCGCGCGTTTCGAGCATGAGCTTGCCGCCCATGTCGAGGAACTTGCCCTTCATGAGGTTGAGGTAATTGACCGAGCGGCCCTGCACGCCGAGCTGGCGGTTGGCCGAATGGTCCGGATACTGCGTGGCGGCCGGGCCGTACGGGATCTTGAGATCGTAGACGAGCCAGTCGACAACGCCGCCGACGCGTTCAGTGACTTGCTTGACGAGGACCGGGTCATTGCGGTTCTTGCCGACGCGGAAGATGTCCTTCGTGGCAAGTTCGGGCGAGTCCTTTGTTTCGTGCAGGGCTTCGCGCTGGAAACGGGAGCCCGTGGCGATCAGCGTGCCGGCGTTCAAAGCCGTTGCACCACCGATCACCGGCATCTTTTCAATCAGGATGACCTTGGCGCCCAGAGTTTCGGCACGAACGGCGGCCGAAATGCCGGCGCCGCCGGCGCCGACCACGACGATGTCGGCGCTGTCCTTGATGAGCTTCGCGGCGGCCTTCTTGGTCACGACGGCCGTGGCGAACGCGGCGGGATCGCCGCCCGCCTTGCGGATGGCGTCGGCAACAGCGGCGCGAATACCTTCACTCGTGCGCGTGGCGCCCGAAACGGCGTCAACCTTGAGGCTTTGAGATTCGACGATGCGGGCGGGCATCTGCTTGACGGCGGCATCGGAAATGCCGACCGTTTCGACGTGCTTCACGACGTTCACGGCGGCAAGCTTGCCGGCATCAACCTTGACTTCAACAGTCACGGGGCCGTTGCGGCCCTGGCCGACACCGGTATACGTGCCGTCGTTCATTGTGGGAGCTGTGGAAGCGCAGCCGAAGACCGCGGACAGCGCCGCGATCGAAGCAAGAAGCTTGAAGGACTTCATGGTTTTGTTCTCCTTTTTTGGTCCTAAATGGAAGTGCCGCGGAGACGACACAACGCTTTCAGTCTAGCGTTCCCTCCTGCGCCCGCCCTTGGACATAACCCGAACGACGACAAATCCCCTGTCCCAGAGCCTTTTCCTTGCGCCGCAAGCGTCCCATTAAATTGCCTTTGTCCAACACTGCAGGCCATGATCCGGACCGTCCCGCCCGGCTGCTATACTTTCTCTGACCTCCATTCCTCTTTCGAACGTGCGGTCTTTCCTCTCCCACCAAGCGGCACGCCATGCAATTTCTCGAGTACATGCTTCGAACCGGCAGGCTTCAGAAGGTCTCCTGCAAAAAATATGCCGGAGCGCTATACGGCACGCTCTCGCGCCTCGCGGAAACGCCGCTTTCCGAAATCCAGTCGCCCAAGGAATTCGAGCGCATTGCCGACGGCATCGTCAAGCTGGAGTCGTTCGTCACGCTCAACAAAACGGGCAACCACATGTACAGCAGCGCGCTCAGGTGGTACCGCGAATATCTCGAGGCCGTTGAAGTCCGCGCCGCGCCCGAAGTCGAAGACATTCAGGCATTGGAAAACGACCGCACCATCACCGAGACCGAGCGCCTGGCGCTCACCAAGGCCCGCGTGGGCCAGGGCCAGTACCGGCGGGATCTCATCCGGCTTTGGGGCGGGAAATGTTCGGTCACTCATTACGGCGACACGCGCCTGCTGCTGGCCTCGCACATCAAGCCCTGGTACCTGGCCGACAATGCCGAAAGGCTCGATCCGCACAACGGGCTTCTGCTCACGCCCAACCTCGACAAGGTCTTCGACGCGGGCTTCATTACGTTCGATCCGTCGAACCGCGGCAGGATCGTCTTCTCCAACACGCTGCGCGAACCCGAAGCGCTCGGGCTTTCCGACACGATGTCCGTGCCCATTGAAGACGAGCGCCTGGCGCACTACCTGCGAGAGCACAAGCGCACGGTCTTCATCACCGAGCGCTGATTCATGAGCCCGGCAAAGCAAAGGCCGCGCCTGTCGAAACAGCGCGGCCCTGAGCTTTTGATCCTGAGTATTCGGCCTTATGCCAAATAATCCCAGGCGGTCTTCACGAAGAGGATGGCGAGCACCGTGAGAATGATGGGACGCACGATTTTTCCGCCGTTCTTCATCACAAGGCCCGAACCGATGTAGTGGCCGGTGATGCCGAAGCATCCTGCGAGAGCGCCGAGCACCCAGTCGACGTGGCCCGTGGCGGCGTAGAGGACGAGTGCGGCGATGCCGCTCGAGAAGTTGACGATCTTCATCTGGCCGGCGGCGTCGCGAACGCCGAGCTTGGCGGCGGCCGCAAAGCCCAGAAGCATGAACGTGCCCGCGCCCGGGCCGTAGAAGCCGTCATAGGCGCCGCAGGCGAAGGACACGAGGCCGAGCATGAGCCAGCGCTTTTTCTGCTCCATCTCCTCGCCGTCGTTGGAGAGCGTCTTGTCGCGCATCACGAGGAAGGCCGAGACCGGCAGGCAGATCACCAGGATGATCTGGAAGACCGACGGCGGCACCATCAGGGCAATGCGCGCGCCCACGAGGCTGCCGATGAAGGCGGCCAGCACGGGCACCACCGACATCTTCAGGTCGATGAAGCCGCCGCGGTACAGGCGAACGGTCGAGATGGCCATGCCCATGGCGCTCGAAAGCTTGTTCGTGCCGATGGCCATGTGCGGGGGAATGCCCGCAAGCAGATAGCCCGGCAGCGTGATGAGCCCGCCGCCACCGGCGATGGAGTCGACGAGGCCGCCCAGAAAGACGAGCGGACAGACAATGAGGAGCGTGGAAAGATCGGGAAGCATGACCTGAAAAGGCTGTTGTTATTGTTTGAGGGAATGAAATTCTATCGCGCCGCAGGGACGGACAGGCGTCAATCCCGCCGAATTTTCATGCCGCCGCTCAGCCTGCGGCCTTTAGCAGAGCCGCCCGGGCCTCGGCCCACGGAATGCGCTCCTGCTCGAGGCGCAGGCGCGTGCCGTACATGTCGTTCTTGAGAGCCCTCCAAAGCGCGGCCTCGCCATCATGCAGCCCCGCGCACTCCGCCTCGGGCGCCTGTTTGGGCTCCTCGACGGCATACTCGCGCCATCGCACGAGCGTCTCCTCGTCCATCAGAACGGAGACCGTACCGGGAAAGCACCTTCTCACGGACGCCAGAATCTGCAGGCCCCACGTGTCGGCGTCGCCCCAGTAGACAACCTTCGCATCATGAATCCAGGACACGGCAAGAAGCTGCGTGACGCTCCTGCCGAGCCCCAGAAAGAGCACCGCTCCGGGCATGTCCTCGAAGGCCAGGCCCGACTGCTCGTTTTCGGAAATGAAGACGATCCTCGGATGAAGCGGCAGGGCCGCGATTTCGTCAACAGGCGCCGACAGGTCCGAGAGTCCGTGGAGCATGGCCCGGTCGGCGGGATCGAGAAGTCTCATTCTTACCGGCGAGGGCTTCGACCTGAGGCCGCAGAAGGCCTCGAAGTCCTGCGCTTCGGGGACGGGCTCGCCCGCCTCTCTCCACCAGGCGCCGAGAAGGCTTTTGATCGCCGTCTGCCGCGGCGCCGTGAGCCACTTCGTGTCCATGCCCTCAACCGGCAGCTGCCGAACGTAGAGGCCGCTCTTCGGATTGGCGGCAAGCCACTCGAGCGCCGAGAGAAGAATCTCGAAGTCTCGGTCCTCCCAGTCGGCAAGCACGCTCCACGCGTGCACGATCTCGGCCTCGATGCCGGCGCGCAGCGCAAGAAGCGTCCGCGCTCTCTCAAGCGTCCGATTCCAGGTGCGGATTTCTCCGGCAGCGCGTGCGACGTCCTCGACAGAGTCGAAGACCGCTTTGTCGGGAACGGTCTGGCGGCCGCAGGCGGTCCAGTCGCGCGACGTGATCGAAACCCCGATTCGGCGGGCATCGACCTCGGCCATCCAGGCGTCGCGCCAGGCAAGGACCTTGCCGGGATTGGAGGGAACCTCTCGCTCGGAGGGAATGCCGAGCGGGACGGTCATCGGCCAGACCGAATCGTCGGGCAGGCCGAGACGGCCTGCAAGCCACCTGCGGCACGATGCCTTGAAGCGACGCGCCGCGATCGTGCGGACTTCGGCCGGGGTCTTCATCAGGCCTCCGGAGCCTGTTCGGCCGGCGCTTCAGACACGGCTTCAGCGCCTGCTTCGGGCGCGGCCTTTTCCTCAGGGGCCGTCCAGACGAGGCGATGGATCGCCCCGTCGTACGGGATCGTGAGGACGCTCGAATACTTGCGCTCGACGATGTGCACCACGCAGGCGCCGCCGATGAAGGGCTCGAGCGTCGTGACGGCCTTGTCGGGCGTTGCCACGATCATCTGGAAGCCGAACTGGCGGAAGATGTTCATGGCAAGCGTCGTGAAGTCGCTGTCGGCCTTGTCGAAGGCTTCGTCGAGCACCACGGGCGCATAGGTCGGTACCGACACGCTGTCGCCGCAGAGCTGATAGCGAAGGGCTGCGGCCAGGCAGGTCGTCGTGAGCTTCTGGCGCTGGCCGCCGGACTTGCCGGCGCCGCTGCGGTAGACCTCGACCTGGCGGCCGTCCTCGTCCACTTCCTCGCCGATGAAGTCGACATGGCGGCGGACGTCGAGAACGGTGTCGCGGTAGCGGCGGTTTTCGGGCTGATCCTTCAGGCGAAGCACGAGGTCGGCCAGAATGGCGAAGCGCTTTTCGGCCTCGCCGTCGTCGACCTTGACGTCCCAGGCGCCCTCAAGCGCGTCGCGGATCTTGCGTCGGAATTCGACCACTTCGGGAAGCGCGCGCTCCTGCGTCGTGATGCGAAGGAAGGTCCTGCGGCCGTTCGTCATGTTGAAGGGCACGACATGCAGGCTTTCGTTCACGAGCTCGAGACGCTGCAGAATGTCGCGGCGCTCCTCGGTCAGATACTGGCGCAGCTGGGAGAGGTTCTGCATGCTCTGCTGGCGCAGCAGGTCGCGGAACTTCGCCTCGAAGTCGGGCAGGCGATCGCGCTCGAGCGTTTCAAGAAGCTTGAAGTAGTCGCCTGCGAACTCGAGCCCCGCGCCCAGGTCGGCGGACTCGGCCGGGAACTGGTCGCGGAACTTGTCGAACGCCGTCGTGACTCGGATTTCCATGTCCTTCGCGCGGCCGTCTAGCTTCGAGATGTCGTCGTTGATCTCGCGAGCCACGATGTTCGTGAGATCGTCGATCGAATCGAGCCTGATGTTGCCGAGCCTGGCGCCGAACCGGTCGCCGAGGCCCTTTCGCATGCCGTCGGTCAAGGCCGCAATCTGCGCGCCCCAGGCATCGTGCAGGGTTTGCAGGCGGTTTTTCACGGCCTGCAGCGCGCCTTCGGCGGTCTTCAGATCGGCCTTGGCGTCGGAGAGCTTCTCCTCGATGCGGCTGATGACCTCGCGCGTGTCGGCGATGGCCTTGGCGAGCTCCTTGAGCGCCTCGTTGCCTTCGCGCACGGCGCGGATCTGGGACTCAAGACGATGGATGTCGGCAAGAATCGGCGCGGGATCGATGTCGATCCAGGACGCGGCCGCAAGCGTGTGGCAGTGAACCAGACGACGGTTGGCCTCGGCCTCCTCGTTCTTGAGGACGGTGATCTTCTTGCGCGTTTCGTGGAGCACGCGGCGCTGCGCCTCCTCCTCGCCGCGAAGGGCGGCAAGCTTGGCGCGGTTGTCCATGCCGAGCACCCATGCGCGCGGATCGTCGACCGGACGGGTGTCGTTCTTGTCGTAGCGGGCATGCGTGTCCTTCACGAAGCCCGTCTTCGTCACGGCGCGGCGCGCGGCGGCGAAGGCTTCGAGCGTTTCGACGCAGGAGAGGTCGTAGTCGCGGCGAAGGACGCTTTCAAGCCATTCGGCGTGGACGCCGTCGGTGACGCGGATCTTGCGGATGACGGAATCCTCGGACAGCTTTCCGGTCTCCTCGACGAGAGCGCCGCCCGTGCGCAGAATACGCACGTGCGCACCCCAGTGGCTGCCGTTGACGACCTTCGAGACGGCCTCGAAGTGTTCGGCCGGCACGAGAATCGAAAGCGCGAGCGGACGGAGCGCGCGCTCGACGGCGCCGCGCCAGCCGATCTGTTCGGGGAGCACCTCGATGAATTCGCCCGCAAACGGCAGATCGGTCGTCTTGAGGCCGGCATCCCTTGCAATTTTTTCGCGGATTCTGAGCTGAACGGCCGGAATGCCCGAGCGCTGCGATTCGAGCGATTCGATTTCCTCGCAGAGCTTGTCGAGCTCGGACTTGATGCCGTGCTCCTCGCCGATGAGCTGTTCGATCTTTTCGTCGCGAACCTTCTTCAAGTCGGCTGCGCCCGCCTCTTCGGCGGCCGCGGCCTCAACAAGCCTGCGGAATTCCTCGGCCGCGGGCGGCAGGGCTTCGCCGAGCTCGCGCGCGGCGGCCTCAACCTTGCCGCGCTCGCGCATGGCGCGGTCGCGGTCCTGCTCGCGGCGGGCCTTTTCAGCCTCCCAGCCGGCGATCTGATCACCGCCGCTGCGGCGCTCGCGCTGCTCAAGGTCGGCGAGCGTGCTGCGCTTCGTGACGAGATCGGCCTGAATCGAGCGGACCTTCTCCTCATTCAGGCGGCTTTCGCTCTCGAGCTTCGCGGCCTGCGCGGTCAGAAGATTTTCGCGCCAGGATTCGCGGTAGGCCGGCAGAGCTTCGGCAAGAAGCTTCGCGCGGCTGCGGTCGGCCTCGGCCTGCTGCATGTCGCCGAACGCCTTCTGAGCGGGCGAAAGCACGCGAATCTGCGCGTTGGCGGCCACGACGGCGCGGTGCGACGCCTCAAGCTCGACGAATTCGTCGACGAGGCGGGCGGCGATCGCATAGGTGCGCGGCTCGTCAAGCATGAAGCTGCGCAGGAATTCGTTCAGGTCGCCGAGATTCTTGGCGGACTGCGTCTTGTGCAGAAGCTTGAGCGCGAGATTGCTCTTGATGCCGAGCATCGCCGTGAAGGCCGTCTCGTAGGGCGGGAAGAGGTCCGAGCACTTTGCGTCGGCGAGCTCGAGCTTGAGCTGCCTCAGGTCGTAGTCGGACTTCGAGAAATCGGTGATCAGGGCCTTGAGGTCGATGTCGCGCTCAAGGACGGCGTAGAGGCGCTTGACGTCGGCGGCGCCGTTGAGCTTGCCGCGGACCCAGAAGACCTGCAGGAGCGTGACCGTGCGGCGGGCGTTGCGGAACGTGAGCGCTAGGCCCGAAGCCGTCGTCTCCTCGCGCAGGTACTGCGTCGTGACGCCCGCATCGGTCTGAAGCTCGGACCACGCGCCGCGAACGTAGGACACGATGGAGCGGTCGCCCCTCACCTTGCCGCCGGTCTCATGCGCGGCGGCATTGAAGTCCACCCACCGGGGCGGAATCAGCAGCTGGGAGAACGCGTCGAGAAGGGTCGACTTGCCGGAGCCCGAAGCGCCCACGAAGAGGAAGCCCTCCTCGGCGATCGGAATGTCGTTGCAGCCCGAGAAGGTGCCCCAGTTGTGGACCTGCAGGCGCACGGCGCGGAACTGGTCCTCGGGCATGAGCTCGGGAAAAAGTGCGAGATCGGTCATTCCTGATCCTCCGAATCGTCTTCGTCATCGTCATCAAAATCGGCTTCTTCGGCATCGGCCGGCGCGTTTTCGGCGGCCTCGCCGGGCTTGGCGCCCTTGCCTTCGTAGTATCCCTTCACCTGCTCGACGAGCTCGGCCGTCATGAGCATCTTGAGAACCGGGGAAATTTCAAAGGCGTCCTCGCCGCTCTTCAAGCGCCTGAGCACCCCGAAGTGGTCGGCCTTCGTGACGGCGCCCGCGAGGTGCCTTTCGAAGCCGACAGCGTCGCGGCTGCGGCCTGCAATGTCGGCGAGATGCTCTCGGATTTCGTCAAGATAAATGACGGCGCGCTCGCCGCGGCCTTCGGCGGCGGAGAGCTTGAGGCGCAGGAAGAGGAACAGATACGTCTCGATGTAGTTGAGCGGCTTTCGCTTCAAAAGGACAGGCGCCTTGACGGGATCGGTGTCCGCCTGGCGCGTGAACGCAAAGAGCTGCTCGCGATCGAGCACGAGATCGAGAAAGAGGTCGTTGAGGCGGCTGCGGATGAGGTCCTCGCTCTCGAGGAGCGCCTTCCAGATGACGGGCATGCGCATGCCGTCGAGCACGGGGCCCTTGAGGAGCTGCACGAGCGCGCGCCTTGCGTCGAGCTTCAACCCGCCCGCATCGCCGCGCCAGAGGCCTGCGGCCTGTTCGTCAACGCGCACGGCTTCAGTAGATTCGGGTGAGTTCATTGATTCTGTCCTTAACAAAGAAAAGTTGGTTCACGGTTGCGGAGCGCTCGCGGCCGTCCAGGCCGGTCCACTTGAGCTTCTCCGTGCCGGCGCCCTTGATGCCGAAGCGAAGCGCGAGCTCCATGAGGCCCACGACGCTGCCGAGGCCCTGCTTCGCGGGATGCGCCTCAAGCACTTCGCCCACGCTCGCCTGATCCTTGTGCTCGAGCAGTTCGGCAACGTTTTCCTTAAGCTCGCGCATGTTGATTTCGGATCGCGCGATGCGCTCGCCCACGGCGCTCAAATCAAGCGGAGGCGGCGTGCCGTCCTCGACGGGCGGCGGGGGCGCATAGGTGACCGGATCCCAGAGAACCATCTGGCCGGCGGAGCGCGGCGTGAAGCCCGTTCGGGAAAGCTCGATGCCGGTGCGGCGCACGGGATTGAGATCTTCGGCCGCATCAATGCCCGACTTCATGGCTTCGGTAAGGAGGCGCGTGAGGCGGTGCTCCTCGAGATACTGGCGGCTTTCGACGAAGTTTCTCAAGCCCTGTGCAAGACGCTTCGTCGTGTCGTGCACGTCCCCGCCTCTCTCGAGCAGGTTGCGGCGCATCGTGCGAAGCATTTTGCGCTCGTCGGGCGTAAGGTCGTTCGCAAACCCGCGCGAGAGAACGGCGTCGATCGCCTCCTCGAATCGTGCGGACTCGACCGGATCGTTGAGAAGCCGCCAGAAGGCGAAGAAGGTTCGGCCTGCGGGGCTCAGCCTGATGAGGTCGAGCCCGGCGAAGACGTCTTCAAGCACGTCGCCGCGCGAGCCTGAGCATTCCATGATGCGGCGGCGCAGGTCGGCGTTGAGGTCCTCGAAGCTGTCGCGAACGCGATGGAAGTCGCCCACGAGGCCCGAGAAGAGCGTGAGGATTTCGCGGGTGCGCTCGAGCGCGGTGTCCTTGTCGAGCACCTTGACTTCGCCCCGGCCCACGGCTTCGAGCTCGCGGCGGATGCGGCTCTGCTCCTCGATGAGGCGCTCTTCGCGGCGATGGACGTCCGCGTCGGTGTCCTCCTCAAGGCTGTCGAGCGCCGTGATGACGAGCTGGAGGCGCGATTCGGTCGCCTCGGCGCGGGGCTTGCCCATGCCGGTCACGAACCTCACGGCATCGGCCGAGGCCGCGGTGAGCGAAAAAACCTCCTCGTCGCTGCCGTAGGGAAGCGTGCGTTCGAGAAGTCCCTGGGCGAGCCACTGCGATGCGTACTCGCGGGCCGACGACGGCATGTCGACGCCCGATGCGCGAAGCTCCTCGAGACTGCGGTCGACGCGCGCGTAGAATTCCGACGCGCGCATGCCGCGGTCCTCTTCATAGAGGTGCTCGGCCAGGATGGCAATGATGGCGGGCGCATTGGCGGCCGCCAGTAGCTTCCAGAGCGGCGCACTGCGCAGGCGCTGGAAGCCCGGATAGGAAATGCTGGCTTTCATAAGAGCTATATTTTACATGGCGGGCAGCCTCCGCTCCCGTCTTTTCGAAGGCTGCAAATCCACGGCCGGACGCATGTCCGAATCCGTGACGCAAACGGACGCCGCAAGCCCCTTCCGCACGGCCGATCTGCCTCATTCGGCGTCCTTTTCGACGTACGTCCGGAGCGCCTCGGCGATCATCCTCTTTTCCGTCGGACTCATCACGTCGATCCCGAAGAGGTGGTGAAAGAAGAGTCCGTCGTAGGCGAGCGTGAAGACGAGCGCCTTCTCCGCTCCGCATTCCTGCTTCTCAACGCGGTCAAAGTAGCGGCGGTACCAGTCGCGCACGGGCGCCATGAACTTCCGGTTGTCGCGAGACGACATGGCGAGAGCCACAAGCGGCGACGTGCCGCTGTCGATCTCGCCCGACGTGAACATGCGGTACCAGTCGGCATAGGCGTCAAGCATCGAGCAGCCGCCCGCCGACCTGCTCACAAGCTCCTCCTCAACCTCGCCCAGGTGCGCGGCATATTCGGCCACGAGCGCCTCGATCAGGTCCTGCCGCGTGTGAAAGTGATACATGAAGGCCTCCTTGCTGACGCCCGCCTCCCTGATGACATGGTCGATCGACAGGCTGTCGGTGCCGTTCTCAATGATGATCGAACGGGCCGCTGCGAGAATCCTCTGTTTCGTGGCACGCCCGTTGGCCCGCCTGCCCCTGACCGGCGCCCCCAACTTCCTTTCTCGAGAAGTCTCTGAACCCGCGATATTTTCGATGTCCGCCATTTTCCAACCTCGATGCCGTGTCGTCCCGGAGTTACATGAATTATGGAAAACCCTGTCAGGGCAATACCCAACCATCCGAAACTTGACCTTAACAACACCTTAAGTATACAGTACGGACGGTACTAATAAGCGGTTGACGCAACGGACGGACGCATGTGTTCGGGCAGTTGAAGGACCGCGACAAGGAGACACAAAAAATGCAAAAACGCGAATTCCTCAAGGGCAGCCTCGCCGCCCTGGGCATGTTCGGCTGCGGTGCCGCCGCTGCCAAGTCCGAATTCCCGGAAGCCAAGGACATCAAGTGGGACGAAACGTTCGACGTGATCGTCGTCGGTTCCGGCATTGCCGCCACGTGTGCGGCCAATGAATCGATCGACCTCGGCGCCAAGCGCGTCATCATGGTCGACAAGATGCCCGTCTTCGGCGGCAACTCCGCCATCACCGGCTTTTGGATCAACGTTCCGCGCACGCCGGAACAGATCGCCCACGGCGTCAAGGACGACAGCCCCGAGCTCTTCCTCAAGGACACGCTCAAGGCCGGCGAATACTTCAACGATCCGAAGCTCGCCCACGCCCTCTGCTTCAAGGCTCTCGAATCCTTCGAATACATCCGCAAGCTCGGCTGCGAATTCGCCCCGACTCCGTTCATCCAGGGCGGCCACTCCAAGATCCGCTCCCTCGCTCCGAAGGTCTCCGCCGGCATTTCCGTGATGCTTCCGCTGCACCGCCACTTCCTCAAGCGCGGCGGCATCATGCGCAAGAACACGATCGTCGATGAAGTGATCAAGGACGAAAACGGCCGCTGCGTCGGCGTCGCCGTCCGCGAAAACTATGTCTTCGACATCACGTCCCGCGACAACGACCTCACGAACAAGACCGGCGTTCGCAAGTACTACCGCGCCGAAAAAGGCGTCGTCTTCGGTGCCGGCGGCTTCGTCAACGACTGGCGCATGACCTCGCTCATCGACCCGAAGATCACGAAGGAAACGGAAGGCACGAACCATCCGGGCGCCACGGCCGGCGCTCTCTTCACGCTGATGCGCGCGGGCGGCCTCCCGGTTCACATCGACTACATCCAATGGGGCCCCTGGTGCTCGCCTGACGACAAGGGCATCGGCATGGGCGCCGACGTCTGCGACTACATCAAGCAGTACGGCTTCGCCGTCGACCCGAAGACGGGCCGCCGCTGCTTCAACGAGCTCGGAAACCGGACGGAACTCACGAACGACATCTTCCGCCTCAAGAACGAAGACGGCTCCCAGCGCTTCGCCGTTCTGATCGCCGACAGCCAGTTCGTGCCCCGCATCTCCATCCAGCGCTACCTGACGAAGTCGCTCCATTCCGGCACGACGAAGAAGTTCGAAACGCTCGAAGAGCTCGCCAAGTTCTACGGCCTGCCGCTCAAGGAGCTCAAGGACGAAATGGCCAAGTACAACGGCTGGATCAAGGAAGGCCGCGAATTCGACCCCGACTTTCATCGTCCGCTCACGCCGAACGAAGGCGTTCTCATGGGCAAGGGCCCCTGGTACGGCCATCGCCTCACCTCCAAGCTCCACTACACGATGGGCGGCATCCGCATCAATGAAAAGGCCGAAGTCATCGGTCAGGACTTCAAGCCGATTCCGGGCCTCTACGCAGCCGGCGAAATCACGGGCGGTGTCCACGGCGTGACCCGCCTCGGCGGCAACTCCGTGCTCGACGGCATCGTCTTCGGCCGCATCGCTGCTCAGAGCATCATGGCCAAGTAATCGACTTAGGAGAAAACATCATGAAAAAACTCGTTGTCCTCGCCATGGCCGCTCTGTTCTCGGCCGGCGC
>CAKQKT010000038.1 GCA_934249275.1 uncultured Sutterella sp.
CGCGCTGCTTAGTTTAGAGTTGCCTCCGAAAGTCCTCAAATAAGATATGGATCAGTTATCCGGGAGTTTCGGTTAGATTTCAGTTAGTTGCCTTAAATCAAAACTAAGCCGGGATATGAATTTCTTTCAGACTCTGTTAACGGATTCCTGGGAATTCACGACTTTGACACGCGTTGCCAACAATCGATTTCGAGCATGTCTCCCGGAGCGGATTCCCGGAACCATGCATCGGATCGTCATTGAAGGCAAGATCGTTTTGACGGGCAGCTCTACAATGAGCGAAACACAAGGAGATTTTATGGCGACATTTACCATGCACATGGACGACGACTTCCAAAAGGACTTCGAGGCCGTCTGCGAGGAACTGGGCTGCGACATTCCGACCGTCATCAGAATGCTCGGCAAAAAAATGATTAGCGAGCGCCGCATTCCTTTTGACATCAACGTCGATCCGTTCCATTCGCCCGAAAATCAGGCCCATCTGCAGCGTTCGATCGCTCAGCTTGAAGCCGGCCGCGGCGTGCGACACGCCCTGATCGACGCCGAGGATTGACGGCTGCCTCCAGAAACAAACCGGCCGGCTTGCAGAGCCGACCGGCTTGATTTCTTTTTCCGACCTGTCGATCAGTGCGCGGGCTGCCAGCGCATCAGCCGCTTTTCAATGCCGGTGACGCAGCGGTCGATGACGAGCGCGCATGCGGTCAGCACAAGGATGCCGGCCATCACGCTGTTCATGTCGAAGGTCGTTTCAGCCTGCAGGATCAGGTAGCCGACGCCTTCGGCCGAGCCCAGATACTCGCCGATCACGGCGGCGACGAAGGCCATGCCGACGGCATTGTGAAGGCTGGAGAAGACCCAGCTCATGGCGGACGGGACATAGACGTGGCGCATCAGCTGACTGCGCGTAGCACCGAGCATGCGCACGGAGTTGAGCACCGTCGGATTCACTTCGCGCACGCCCTGATAAACGTTGAAGAACACGATGAAGAAGACGAGCGTCACGCCGAGCGCGATCTTGGACGCGGGCCCGAGGCCGAACCAGACGGCGAAGATCGGAGCCAGAATGACGCGGGGCATCGAGTTGAAGCCCTTGATGAAAGGATCGCACACGGAGGCGGCGAACGGGCTCAGGCCCAGCCACAGGCCGCAGGCAAGCCCCGTCACCGTTCCGATCACGAAGGCAGTCACGGTTTCATAAAGCGTCACGGCAAGATGGCCGTAGATTTCGCCCGAGGCGAACCACTGCCAGATGCGGGAGAAGATTTCGGCGGGCTGGCCGAAGAAGAAGGCGGCCTGATCGTCGTTTTCGAAGAAGAAGGCCGGCACGACGCCGGGCTTCGTCATGGCCCACCAGAAAAAGAAGATGGCGGCAAGCAGCATCCACTGCCAGGTCTGGATCTGCAGGCGGACGCGGGCGGATTGTGAAATCGACATGTCTGATGCTCCTCAGAGGGCGGTGCGGTTCTTGGCGTAGGACTTCATGACTTCTTCGCGAAGCACGGCCCAGATGTCGCCGTAGATCTTCGTGAAGGCGGGCGTGGAGCGGATGTCGGCCACGCTGCGGGGACGCTCGAGCGTGACCGGGAAGTCCGCGATCGGGTGCGAGGCCGGGCCGGCCGAGAGCACGAGCACGCGGTCGGACATCGAGACGGCCTCCTCAAGATCGTGCGTGATGAAGAGCACCGCACGCTTCTTGGCGGACCAGATGTCGAGGAGCTCGGTCTCCATGAGCTGGCGCGTCTGGATGTCGAGCGCCGAGAAGGACTCGTCCATCAGGATCACCTCCGGGTCGGTGATCAGCGTCTGCGCCATTGCCACACGCTTTCGCATGCCGCCCGAGAGTTCGTGCGGATAGCGGTCGGGGAAGCGGTCAAGGCCGACGCGGGCGAGCCACTCCATGCCGAGGCGGTCGGCATCGCGCTTGGGCATGCCGTGAAGCCTCAGGCCCGCCGTCACGTTGTCGAGCGCCGTCGCCCAGGGCATCAGGCTGTCGGCCTGGAACATGTAGCCGACGCGATGATCCGGATCGATCCCGTTGACGGGGCGGCCGAAAATCCTCACGCAGCCCTCGCTCGGCGCGAGAAGGCCCGCGGCCATGTTGAGGATGGTGGACTTGCCGCAGCCCGTCGGCCCCACAACGCTCAGAAATTCGCCGTCTGCGACCGTGAAGGAAACGTCCTGAGTGGCCGTATAGGTGCGGCCGTGCTCGTCGATCTCAAAGCGGCAGGTTACTCGGTCGAACTCAATGGCCGGCACTTGATTCGTCATGATGCGCAGCTCCTCAGCGTGCGGCCGGCACACGGTCGACAAAGGCGTTCGTATAGGCGGCTTCGTAATCAAAAGCAAAGCCCTTCAGGTCGGTCCTGATGCTCGAAACGGCCTCGGCGGCAATGCGGGCGCAGCCTTCGGGGAAGCGGCCGTCGGTCGAGAATGCCGGACGATTCTTCAGGAAACCCTCGATGTAGCTCTCGCGATTGCCGAGGAAGGCCTGCTGCGGCACGTGCTTGACGAGCTCCTCGGGCGTGGCGGATGCCAGCCAGCGGTCGGCGCGGACGACGGCGTTGACGAGCTTCTGAACCGTGACCGGGTTGTTCTTGATGAAGGCCTCGGGCGCATAGAGGCAGCCGGCAACCATCGGGCCGCCGAAGAGCTTGTCGGATTCGGCCACGTTGCGCGTGTCGGCAACGATGGTGATGAGATTGTCCTTTTCGAGCGTCGTGATGACGGGATCCAGGCCGACGAAGGCGTCGACCTGGCCGGAGCGGACGGCCGCGATGGCGCTGGCGCCGGAGCCGATGCCGATCACGGAGACTTCCGAGGGCTTGATGCCTGCCGTCGCCAGAACGTAGTTGGCGATGACGTGCGACGAAGAGCCCGGCGCCGTGACGCCGATGCGCTTGCCCTTGAGGTCGGCGAGCGACTTGTAGTCCTTCATCTTGCGGTTGTTGACCGCCATCACGACCTGAGGCGCGCGGTCCTGCAGCACGAAGGCGCGCATGGCCTGGCGCTTCGTCTGCATGGAGAGCGTGTGCTCGAAGGCGCCCGAGACCACGTCGGCGGATCCGCCGATCACGGCCTGCAGGGAGCGGGAGCCGCCCTGAAAGTCGACGACCTTGACGTCGAGCCCCTCATCCTTGAAGAAGCCCATCCAGTCGGCAATCGCCATCGGGAGGTAGTAGTAGAGATTCTTGCCGCCCACGGCAATCGTGACGGACGTCTTTTCGGCGGCGCAGGCGAAGGAAGGCGCAATGGCGGAGGCAGCGGCCGCGGCGGCGGTCATGCAGAAGCGGCGGCGGGAGATTTGGAACATGGTAGTCATCCTGTAATCGTTGAGGGGCTTTGCGAGGATGACGGCGGCACGAAGGCCGTAATTGAAAGAACCGCTGTGCGGCGTGCGTCGGCATCCTCAGGGCTGTGGGGTTTTCCGGAGGATGCCGGTGCGGCTAGCTGACCGCGCTGCCATCCTCCTGTCTAAGCAGGAGCGAAAGCAATGCGATCGCCAGCGGGAAGGCGCGGCAGGCGGCCGCCGTTTGTGCGAACGGCGGAACTCTCCCTGCGGAGAAGGCTTCGGCAGACTTGACGAAGTTCGGCATGGCCGGCTCCCTTTGACGTGTGTTGATGAAAGAGGCGACCGCCTCCTTCCTGCAGGAAATAATGCCTGCAATATCGTCGGAGTTCAATACTGTCGACACCCTAATCAAAACAACCTAGAAATGACCGCTTCTCATTGTCGTGCAGAATGCTTTTTAATAATTCAGCTCACCCGAACAGAAGAATTCGTCAAGATTTTCTTTGCAAAACCCGATTTTTTGCAAAGAACGCCGTTCGCAAAAAATCGGTTTTCGCAGAAGAATGCAAAGGCTAGAGATTCGGCGCCACGCCGAGAATCGTGAGCATCACCGGAACGGTCAAGGCGGAAAGCGCGGTTGAAACCAGCATGCCGTTGCTTACGGCGCCTTCCTCGGAATGAAACTGCTGAGACATGAGAAAGACGTTGACCGCAACGGGCATGGCCGCCAGCAGCACGCATGCATGGGTTTCAAGCTCTCCAAGGTTCAGAAGGCGCGCGGCGCACCAAACAAGCAAGGGCTGCACGATGAGCTTCACGGCCGTCGTCGAAAGCTCCTTGGCCAGTCCGGCGCTCAGCTTGTACTGAGCAAGGCTCATGCCGACCACGATCAGGCAGATGGGAGACGAGCTCGACGCCACCATGTTGACCGACTTCTGAAGAAAGTCCGGCAGATGCAGCCCCGTCAGGCTCCAGAGAATGCCGGCGACAATGCCGAGCACCACGGGCGTGCGAAAGACCTTGAGCATCGGCTTCGTGACGTCGCGAAGACTCTGAATTCGTCCGTACCTGCCGATCTCGACGCTTGCGATGGCCACGGCCCACCATGAGGTCACGGTCAGAATCAGCAGGATCGAGACGGTCGGCATTGCTGAAAGCCCGAGGCTCGTCTCGACAATCGGAATTCCGAGAAGCACGTTGTTGCCGTAGACGCCCGCAATCGCGAGCACCGTCGTGCCGGCGGCGTCCGTACCGAACACGCGGCTGTAGAAAAGCCGTCCCAGGAAATAAACGACGGCGCTGGTTCCGAAAAAGGCGAGCAGAACCCGCAGGTCGACGGGCGGCATGTCGGCAAAGCCGCTCATCATCTTGAAGAGCAGCACGGGCATCAAAAGCTTGAACGTGAAGCTCCCGAGGCCGGAAGCCACCCCGGCATCAAAGAGTCCGATCTTTACGGAGGCCCAGCCGAGCGCAACAAGCAGAAAAAGCGGCGCGCAGAGTTCAAGATGGTGCAGGAAGAGAGACATGTTGAAAGCCCTTCGGAAGGTTTACAGGTTGGGCGCCACGCCGAGAATCGTCAGCGTCAGCGGCACCGTGAGAGCCGACAGGAAGGTTGAGACGAAGATCCCGTTGCTCGCAGCGCCTTCCTCTGCGCCGAAGTCCTGGGACATCAAAAAGACATTGATGGCAACCGGCAGGCAGGACAGCACCACGCAGGCATTGGTCTCAAGCTCGCCCAGCCCGATCATCCGGGCAATCATCCAGACGAGAATCGGCTGGACGACAAGCTTTGCGGCCGTGGCCGAAAGGCCTTTGGCAAACCCAGCGCTGAAGCTGTACTGCGCCAGGCCCATGCCGACCACGATCAGGCACATGGGCGTGGTGCTCATGGCGATCATGTCGACGGGCTTTTGCAGATAGTCCGGCAGGTGAAACCCGCTGAAGCTCCAGAGGGTGCCCGCGATGATGCCGAGCACCACAGGCGTCCGAAAGACCTTGAGCATCGGCTTCAGAACATCCCGAAGATTCTGGATTCTCCCGTACCGGCCGATTTCGACCGACGCAATGGCGACGGTCCACAAAAGCAGGACGTTGAAGATGATGAGAATCGAGATGGTCGGCATGGCCTCCGGCCCGAGGCTCGCCTCCACGATCGGGACGCCGAGCTGCACGTTGTTGCCGAAGATGCCCGCCATCGCCAGCACCGTCGTGCCTGCAGCATCGGTCCGAAAAACACGGCCGTAGTAAAAGCGTCCGGCCAGATAGACGACGGCGCACGAGCCGAAGAAGGCGACGAGCACCCGCCAGTCGACGGGCGGCATGTCGGCAAAGCCGCTCATCAGCTTGAAGAGCAGCACGGGCATCAGAAGCTTGAACGTGAAGCGCCCGAGTCCGGACGAGACCTTTGCGTCGAACATGCCGATCTTGACGGAAGCCCATCCGAGGGCGACGAGCAGGAAGAGCGGCGCGCAGAGCGCAATATGATGAAGAAGCAACGGCATGAGGGGCGCCTTTATGCATTTATTTTTGAATTATTCTCACGGCCCGAAGGGCCTTCGAAAAAGTATACGCCGCAGCCCGTCCTCATCGGCCCGAGGCTCAGGAAAGCACCAGTCTCGGCACGACCGCAAGGAGCGACTGCGTGTAGGCGTGCTTCGGATGCTCGAGCACCTCGCGCGCAGTTCCCGATTCGACGAGCTCGCCGCGGCGAAGGACGGCCACCGAATCGGCAAGGTACTCGACGACGGCGAAGTTGTGAGTGATGAACAAAAAGCCGACCTGCTCCTCAGCCTGAATGCGCCGCATCAGGTTGAGAATCTGCGCCTGAACTGACACGTCGAGCGCGCTCGTCGGCTCGTCGCAGACAATGAGCCTCGGGCTCACGGCAAGCGCGCGTGCAATGGCAACGCGCTGCCTCTGTCCGCCGGAAAACTCATGCGGCAGGCGAGAGGCGGCCGCCTCCGCCAGCCCCACCTTGACGAGCAGCTCGGCCACGCGGGCGCGCCGGGCCGCACGGTCCATGTCGGGACGCAGGGCCGCGAGCCCCTCCTCGATGCTCTCACCCACGCTCATGCGAGGATCCAGAGAGGCAAACGGATCCTGGAAAATGATTTGAGCGGCGCGCTTGAGCGCCATCCGATCAGCGCGGGGATGCATGGCGTCCATGCCGCAGATCCTCACGGCTCCGGAAACCCTTGCCTCGGGAAGGAGTCCGAGAAGCCCCAGGGCCGTCGTCGACTTGCCTGAGCCTGATTCGCCCACCAGCGCAAGCGTTTCACCGGCGCGAACCGTGAGCGAAACGCCGCGAACGGCTTCAAATCGCTCGGGCGTGCGAAAGAGTCCACGGCTCTTTTCATAAACGACGCGAAGATTTTCAACCTCAAGCACCGGCTCTCCGAGCGGCCTGCAGGCCGACTCGGCCGCCGCCGGCACGGACGACGCCCCCGGCATCAGGCATCGCACGCGGCGGCCTTCGCCCCGGTCCGTCAACTCAACCGGATGAGCGCAGGCGGGCGAAGCCTTCGGGCATCGGGGCGCAAAGCGGCATCCTGCGGGCATTTCCGAGAGCGCGGGCACGTGCCCCGCGATGCTCGGAAGGCACCGCGAGGCGGCGTCCTTCTTTGGCACGGCCGCAAGCAGCGCCCCGGCATAGGGATGCGCGGGAGATGCGAAGAAATCGGCGGCCTTCGCCTCCTCGACGATCTGCCCGGCATACATGAGCGCAACGCGGTCGGCGCAGGACTGCACGAGCGCCAGATCGTGCGTGATGAGCACGAGGGAGAGCCGGCGCTCCTTCTGCATCCGGCGCAGCAGATCGATGATCTGCGCCTGAAGCGTCACGTCGAGCGCCGTTGTCGGCTCGTCCGCGATGACGACCTCGGGATCGTTGGCGAGCATCATCGCAATCATGACGCGCTGCTTCTGCCCGCCGGAAAGCTCGAACGGGAAGGCGTTCATGCGCCGCTCGGGCTCGTCGATGCCCACGCGCTCGAGCCACCTGCAGGCCTCGCGCCGGGCTTCGGCATGCGTGAACGGCTTGTGAAGCATGAGCGCCTCCACGATCTGCTCGCCCACGGTCATCACGGGATTGAGGCTCGTGGCGGGCTCCTGAAAGATCATGGCGATGCCCGAACCCCTTCGCTTTTGCATTTCGGATTCGGGCAGGCGCATGAGGTCCGCGCCTGCGGCATGCACTTCGCCCGAAACAATTCGGGCTGCATCCGGCAGAAGCCTCATGAGCGCAAGCGCCGTCATCGACTTGCCGCAGCCCGATTCGCCCACAAGCGCAAAGCATTCGCCGTCGGCCACGGAAAACGAAACGCCGTCCACGGGACGAAGTTCGCCCGCTTCGGAAGAGATCGCCACGGTAAGATTGCGCACGTCAAGCATATTTCGCTCCCATCAGGCTCCGCCCGAACGTCTTGCCGAGCGAGGATCAAAGGCATCGCGCACGCCCGAGGCAAAGAGATTGGCGCTCAGAACGAGAGCCAGCATGAAGACAAGGCTCGCGAGCAGATTCCACCAGATGACGGGAGAGCGGCTCATTTCAACCGCCGCCGCATTGATCATCGAGCCGAAGCTCTCCATGACGGGATCGACGCCGACGCCCACATAGGAAAGCACCGCCTCGTAGAGAACGATGCCCGAAAAGTCGAGCACGGCAACAATGAGCACGATGTGCGCGACGTTGGGAAAGACGTGCCGCATCATGATTCTGAGAGGCGACACGCCAAACGCGCGAGCGGCCGACACATAGTCGGATGCCGCGACCTTCATCGTCTCGGCGCGAAGCAGTCTTGCAAGAGACGCCCATCCCGTCAGCCCGATGATGCATGCAAGCGAAAAGAGCCTCATGTCGGCGCGCTCAAGACCCGTCTCGTAGAGCGACGGATTCTTGTCGATGAAGACCTGGATCATGAGAACCGAGGCCGCAATGAGAAGAACCGACGGAATCGAGGATATCGTCGTGTAGACATACTGCACAAGATCGTCGACCCAGCCCTTGAAGTAGCCTGCCGAAATGCCGAGCGTGACCGCAAATGGAAGCGTCGAAAGGGTCGCAAGGCTGCCGATCGCCACACCCGTGCGGATGCTTTTCAGAGCACTGTAGAGCACATCGTTGCCCGTTGCATCGGTTCCCATGATGTGCCGCTCGGGCCATACGAACGCCAGCACTGCGCCCAGAAAGAGCACACCGGCCCAGACGAAGAGCGCCGGCCTCCAGAGATTGCCGGGCGAAATCGCGCGCCGCATTCCTTCTGCAAAAGCGAGCCTCCGCCTCAGGGCAATCACCCCGCCGCAGGCCGCGAGAAACGCTCCGGCGGCAGCCAATCCCGAAACGATGCCAAGACCGCCCTGCCGCGCAAGACGCGCGTTCGCCTGAGTCTCATCAAGTCCCGCTCCAGCGCTTGAAAGCCGCTGGAAATCGCGCACGGGCCTGCCGTCCGCAATCACGGTCGTCTTGTCGAACTCCCGAAGCGCAAAGGGCGCCGAATAGCTGCGCTCCCGTCCCGCGATGCGGCTGCCAACGGCCGCATCCAGAAGCGAAACGGTTCGCGTGTCGTAAACGACGCCGCCTTCGGCATCCGCCCCCGGAAGCGCAGGGCGCCAGTGCAGGCTGTCGGCGAGCGCAACGGCGAAAAAGACGACCAGAAGCGCCGCGCTTGCAACGGCCGTGCGGTCGGAGAGCACCCGCCGCCACTTGGCGGCGAGTTCGGGCGTTCGAACGGCGTGCCGGGCATAAAGTCCCGCGATGACGAGGAGCGCCCACATCACGATGTCGGTATAGAGAATCACAAGCTTTGCACCAAACATGCCCGCCTCCTCATCTCAGCCGGATGCGCGGATCCGCCACGGTGTACGCGACGTCCGTGAGAATGAGGCCCGCCACATAGGCCGCGGTGCCCAGAAAGACCATGGCGCGCACGATCGAAAAGTCCTGCGCGTTGATCGCGTCGATCGTGTAGGAGCCGAGGCCGGGAATGCCGAAGAAGCTCTCCATGATGAGAGAGCCCATGAAGAGCATCGGAAGGACCGCCACCGTGCTCGTCAGAATGGGAAGCATTGCGTTTCGAAGGACGTGTGCGAAAAGCACGCGCATCTCGCCCGCACCCTTGGCTCTTGCCGTGCGAACATAGTCCCGGCCCACTTCCTCGAGGAACATGGCGCGATAGAGAAGCGTGTCGCCGCCAAGCCTTGAAAAGATGCCGATCGCAACGGGAAGGATCAGGAAGGCGGCCATGGCGGGGCCGTCCTCAAAGCCTGAGATCGGCACGAGACGCAGCGTCTTGGCAAACAGCCACTGGCCGATGATGATGTAGAAAAGGCTCGAGATGCTCATGATCACGACGCTCATCGCAAGTCCTGCCCGCTCGAGCCGCGTCCGCCTCACGAGAACGAGCAGCAGCGAGAACGAGACCACCACGATCAGCCCGAGGATGAAGGTCGGCACCGCAAGCGCAAGACTCGGCCCCGCACGCTCGGCAATCTCGCGGTTGATGCTGCGCCCCGCATCCGACAGGCCGAAATCGCCCTTGAGAAGCGGCACGGAACGCGTGAAGAAGACGGTCTTCGTCGCCTTTTCGAAGCCTTCGGCCTCCTCGTTCCAGACGAGAGGCAGATTGTAGCCGTGCGCATCCTTCCAGCTTTCGATCGCCTCGGCCGTCACATACTTGCCTCCGAGCGACAAGCGGGCCATGTCGTCGGGCGTATTGACCGCAAAGAAAAGCGCGAAGGTAAGAAGGTTCACGCCCAGAAGAATGAGAACGCCGGAAGCCAGGCGCCGGAGAAGATAGCTCAGCATCGGGCGCCTCCCTTCTTTTCATCGCACTGCGAATCGAGCGCCTCGACGGCGCGCGCCTCGCGGCGCTTCATCACCTGCCGGCGTGCGGCAAGCCCAAGGCCGATGACGGCAAGCAGCGCCAGCACGACCGGCCAGACGACCGGACGGCTCCACTCGCGAATCTTCCTTGCGCGAAGCTCCGCATCGATCTTCATGTACTGCACGTTGTTGCGCACGGTGGCGGTCGGCTTGGCATTGCCGACCCACTGCTGCAGCGCCGCGGCCGACGTCGGATAGTAGCCGAAGCTCCACGGGGCGTCCCGCTGAACCACTTCGATCATGCCGTCGATCGCACGGGCCTTCTCCGGCCCGTCGGCGAGATAGCGCATTCTGTCGAAAAGCCTGTCGAACTCGGGACTGCGGTAGTTGCTCGCGTTTTCGCCGCCCGACGCCGAACCCACCTTGCTGTTGGGACCGTAGAGAAGGAACAGGAAGTTTTCCGCGTCCGGATAGTCCGCCAGCCAGCCCCAGTAGTAGATCTGGGCCGCACCCTTCATCATCTTGTCCTGGAATCGGTTGTAGTCGGTGGCACGAATTTCGAGCTGAATGCCGATCTTGGCAAACTGGCGCGCAAACCATTCGAGGAATGACTTCGAGCCCGGCGACGAGCCCTGCCAGTCGAAATTGAGAACCAGAGGCCGTCCCGTCACGGCATCGCGGCCGTCCGGATACCCGGCCTCGCGCATCAGCGCTCTTGCATCCTCGATGCTGCGCCGCACGATGCGTCCGTTTTCGTCCTTTCGATAAACGTACGGATTGAAGGCCGAAGGCCCGTCGTCGCGCCAGCCGAAAAGGCCGGGCGGAAGCGGACCGTGAGCGGCGCGCCCCTGGCCTTTTTCAAAGATAGCGATCTGTTCCTCCCAGTCGATCGCAATCGAGATCGCCTGGCGAAGCTTGCGGTTGCGCTCGGCCTGCTCCGGCGTGCTTCCGCCTCCCACGACGGGATCGAGCCAGTTGAAGCCCATGTACCAAATGTTCGCCTCAACGGCCGTCGGAAACTGCAGCTTGTGCTCGGCATAGAGCTTCGCCTTGTCGGGGCTGTCGCCCATCGCGACCAGATAGCCCTGCCCGACGTCGAGTCTCGTAATCTGAGGGCTGTCGTAATAACCCTGCAAAACCTTGACGGTCGTGGGCACGGCCTCCTTCTCCATCGTCATGACGATGCGGTCTATGAACGGAATGGGCTTTCCGCAGTCCTCCAGATAGCCGGCCGCCTTGTCGGACGGCTCGCCTTCGCACGGATACGGCTCAAAGCGGAAGTTGGGATTGCGCTCCATGACGTGCTCTCGATTCTGGCGGGATTCGACGAGCATGTAGGGGCCCGTGCCGACGGGCCACGAGGCGAGCGTCACGTTGTTTCGCGCCAGCGCTTCGTTCGCATAAAAGGCGTCCGCCTCCCAGGGTATCGGCGCAAAAAACGCCATTGCAAGCCAGTTGGCGAACTGCGGATACTTTCCGCGGATCGTAATTTCGAGCGTGTGCGCATCAAGCGCCCGCACGCCTTCAAGCCGGCTTTTCCGCAGATCAAGCCAGGCAAAGTCGCCCGCCTCCCTGCGAAGGCGCCGGTCCCGCTCCGTCAGTTCGGCGTTCAGCGCCTTGAGTCCGGGAACATGTTCACCGATAACGCCGAGCACCGGACTCACAACCCTCGGGCTGGCGATGCGCTTGATGCCGTAGACGAAGTCCTCGGCCACCAGCTCGCGCGTTCCCTTTTCGGGAAGATCCAGCGGATTCACGATCCCGGAGGCCGTCTTTTCGTCCAGATGATGATAGAGATACGCGCCAGAAGCGTCCTTCGCAAAGCACGGATGCGGCGCAAAGCGGATGCCCTTCTTGATCGGAATCCGATAGATGCTTTTATCTATGAGCGAAGAATCCGCATCCGCCGGAAGCACCTTTCCGTCCCTGTCGACATATTTCGGCACGACCACGGCAGCGGCTGCCCGGCCCTCAAGCTCGTAAGGACGCTTCAGATAGTGGTATCCGTACGGAGGCTCGTAGATCGAATACGTGTAGAGCGTCTCGTCGCTCGAATAGGACGCCTGCGGATCAAGCGTCTTGGGACTGCGGCCTGAAAAGCTCGAAAAGAGCGTGTTGGTCGAATAGTCCGCCAATTCGCGCGGACTGTTGACGGGCTCATGGCATCCCGCAAGCATGAGGCATGCCGACGCCAGAACCGCGGCATGAGCCGCGGTCTTGAGGAGCGAAGGATGGCTTTCGGGCATCGGCATGGAATGCGTTCCGGGAGTGACGTCTTCAAAAAAGTATACCTGTGCCGCAAGCCCGATGAAAAAGTCGCCGAAGAAAACCGCGGCTGAAGATAATCCCGTGCATAGTTTTTTCTTATTTTTGCCTTCGGCTCACCGGCTGTCGAACCGCCTCGTCGTCGCGAATGCCCTGAACCCGAGCAATTTTCGCTCGACCCAATACTTTCGACCTAATACCAACGAACTAGTCAACCTATCCTTTCGACCTATACAAAGAACTTTTTATGCGCCCTATAGTGAATGGAATTGCAAAAAACTCAGGCTGCCGCAATCGATTTCGAAGCATGCCGGCCTGACGTTTCGCATCAGTCAATTCTTGCAAAGGAACTTCGCAATGTCCTTCATCGACGCAAAATACGATCTTCTGATCAACGGCGAATGGGTGCCTGCAGAAGGCAACGAAACGTTCGAAACCTTCAATCCGGCCACGGGCGAAAAGCTTGCCGACTGCGCCAACGCCTCTCCGGCCGACATCGACCGCGCCGTTGCCGCCGCGCGCAGCGCATTCCCGGCCTGGTCGAAAACCTCGCCCGCCGATCGTGCCAACCTTCTTCTCAAGATAGCCGATCTGATTGAAGCCAACGCGGAAAGAATCGCCATGGCCGAAACGCTCGACAACGGCAAGCCGATCCGTGAAACCAGACTTGTCGACCTGCCGCTCGCCGTCGACCATTTCCGCTACTTTGCCGGATGCCTGCGCGCCGAAGAAGGGTCCGCCGTCATGATCGACGAAAATACCCTGAGCCTGGTCGTTCACGAACCCGTCGGCGTTGTCGGACAGATCGTGCCGTGGAACTTCCCGGCTCTGATGGGCGCATGGAAGATCGCGCCCGCGCTTGCCGCAGGCAACACGCTCGTCATCAAGTCCTCGTCCGCCACGCCGATTTCACTTTTTGAACTCGGCAAGCTTCTCAACCAGGTGCTCCCGGCCGGCGTCGTGAACATTGTTTCCGGCCGCGGCGCCCGCACGGGCCAGGCCATGCTCGACCATCCCGGCTTCGACAAGCTGGCATTCACGGGCTCGACCGAAGTCGGCTACAAGGTGGCCGAAGCCGCCGCCAAACGCCTCATTCCCGCCACGCTCGAACTCGGCGGCAAGTCTGCGAACATCGTCTTTGACGATGCGCCGCTTGAAAAAGCCATCGAAGGCGCCCAGATCGGCATCCTATTCAATCAAGGCCAGGTCTGCTGCGCCGGATCCCGAATCTTCGTGCAGGAAGGCATCTACGACGAATTCCTCGCAAAGCTCGCCGACGCCTTCGGCAAGATCAAGGTCGGCGACCCGACGAAGATGGAAACCCAGATGGGATCCCAGATCAACGAAGGTCAGCTGAAGAAGATCTGCGCCTGCGTCGAAGCCGGCGTCGCCGAAGGCGCGCGCGTGCTCGTCGGCGGGAAGCGAGCTTCCGACAAAGGCGCCTTCATGCAGCCGACGCTTCTCGTTGACGTCACGAACGACATGAAGGTCGCCCGCGAGGAAATCTTCGGTCCGGTCGCCGTGGTGATCAAGTTCAAGACCGAAGAGGAAGCGGTCCGCATGGCAAACGACTCCGACTACGGCCTCGGCGGCGCAGTCTGGACCCGAGACATCAATCGCGCCATGCGCGTCGCCCGAGACGTCCGCACGGGCCGCATGTGGGTCAACACGTACAACGAGCTTCCTGCGCACGCTCCGTTCGGCGGCTACAAGAAGTCTGGCATCGGCCGTGAAACCCACAAGATGATGCTTGCCCACTACAGCCAGACGAAGAACATCTTCATCTCGCTCAACGAAGCCAAGCGCGGCTTCTACTAATCCTTCGTTCCACAGATCAAGCAGGGCCGGATGTCAGCAAACATCCGGCCCTGTTGTTTTCCGTCATTCCGGCTCGGCTGTTCAGTCCGCGAGGAAGCGGTGCTTCACCGATTCGGGATTGAGCTCCGCCTTCACCATGGTTCGAATGCCGCGCGACTTGAGATATGCCTCGCCGCGAGCGTCACAAATGATGCCGGTGCCCCTGCCGAGCAGTTCGCCGGCCTTCATGATCACCTTGCCGTTGACAACGGTCGCGAACGCCTTCTTCTCAACGAAGTCGAGAATCGACACGTCCGCATCGGCGCCGACGCCGAGATGCCCCTTATTGGGAAGCCCCAGCGCCCTGGCGCCGTTGACGCTTGCCTTCACAACGAATTCCTTCATGGTGAGCGCCCCGAACTGAACCAGCATCAGGCCGTTTTCAACAATCACGTTGCGCGGATAGCAGCCGCCGTCCGTTGAGAAGCTGTCCACGACAAAGGTTCCGTCCGCACGCTTGGCCTGAGCCAGCATGAATCGGCTGACGGCCGGATTGACGGCAAAGGAGCCTCGGGTTTCGGTATTCAGGCTCACCCAATAGCGCACGCCTTCATCGCCGTAAACCAGCCTGCCGACTCGACCGTCGTCGCAAAGGACGCCGCATTGTCCCGAGAGAATGGCTTCCCGCATGCCCGCCATATTGGGTGTGAAGCCAAGCTTCCTGAGGCAAGTGGCGGTCACGCTGCTGATCGGCTTGTCGCCACGAATGCAAAGACTTGTGCCGTTGAGGGGCGACAGATAGGATTCGGAAAAAAGATTGGGATGCCCCTTGAGAAGCTCAATGGCCTCAAGCGCTTCAGAGAGCTCATCGCTCACCTGCGCGCGGCAGTAGCTGTTGACATGCGCAACATGCAGGAACTTGTCGCCCGCCGCCTCAACGGCATCCCGCAGGCCTTCGATATTGGATCCGTGCACCGTATTGCCGACATGCCAGGCCACCCAGGCCTTCAGGTCATTGCAGTCATCGATGAATGCCTTGCAGATGTCCAGGTCCATCGGGAAATGGCCGCCCAAAAGCTTGATGCCGATGCCGCCCTTCTCCAGCGTCCTCTCGATCAGAGCCCGGCGCTCCTCAATTCCGGGACGGCCGGTTTTGATGGTCTCGCCTTCGCGGGCGGCTTCCACCACAGCGACATTGATGCCCGCCCCGCTCTTCGGAATGGAATCCAGAATGTCATCCAGAGGACCGGCCATGTCAAGCGTGGAGCAGACGCCGGCGAGAGCAAGCATGCGCTGCGCGTGCGGATGGCCCTGCACCGTGCGAATGTGGGTATGCATGTCGATGATGCCCGGAATCACCAGCCTGCCTGCTGCATTCAGCTCCTCGCGGGCGCGTCCTTCAATGTCAGGCCCGACAACTTCGACCCGGCCGTCCTTGATGGCGACATCGGCCACGCCGTCCACATGATTGACGGGATCAACCACATGACCGTTGCGAATCAACAAATCAAACATAATCGCTCCTTTGGCTGCGGGAAAAGGCAATGTCAGCCGTCACTTTGTCCGAAGCCCGGTTATTGCATGGAAATCCTTTCCTTCCGTCACGCAATGCCCGCATCAGAGGAACGGCCACATGACCACGAGGATCAGCTGGCCCATCATGATGCGCAGGAACATCGCGAGCGGATAGACGGTAGAGTACGCCACAGCCGACGAGTTCCGCTCGGAAAGCGTGCCGGCATAGGCAAGCGCCGGAGGATCGGTCGTCGCGCCCGCCATCAGGCCGACGATGCTGTGGTAGTTGATATGGAAGACCTTTCGGGCCACGATGCCGACGATCAGGAGCGGAACGACCGTGATGATGAAGCCGAGCCCCACATAAAGCGGCCCGTTGCCCGCCGTCATGGCGTTGACGAACCCGCTGCCGGCGGCAAGGCCGACGGATGCGAGGAAAAGACAGATGCCGATCTCGCGCATCATCATGTTGGCCGAAGACGTCGTGAAGGTCACGAGCTTCATGGTCGAGCCGAAGCGGCCGAGCAGAATGGAGACGATGAGGGGACCGCCCGCCAGACCGAGCT
>CAKQKT010000039.1 GCA_934249275.1 uncultured Sutterella sp.
ATCCTTCTCACGAGCCGGTTCTGACCTCGACTAAGGCACCATCGAGCCCCCTGTTTCCCCAAAAAGTCGGAAGAGCCGTTTTTTTTGAGGCTACCTCAACTTACTGCGCATCGCGTGCGGTTGGTTCGATCGTGCGATCGGCCCTTCCGATGGATGGGCGATTCTTAAGATTCGCGAAAGATTCGCGGATAGAATGCGTGACATCCGTAAAAACCATTAGACCCGCTCTTTTGGCTTACGCGGCAACTCATACGCGCATGCATCAATAAGAAAAATGACAGCAGTCAAGCAGCCGGACGGCCGCGGCAACTCCCGGGCCTTTCTGATCGTCTTTCTGGCGTTTCTTTCCGCCTTCGGTCCGTTTGTGACCGACTTCTATCTTCCGACGCTTCCCAATCAGGCGGCCGACTTCTCCGCGCCCGCCTCCATGGTGCAGCTCGGCCTTTCCGCCACGATGTGGGGGCTCGCTGCAGGCCAGCTCTGGATCGGACCGATGTCGGACGCCCGCGGCCGCAGAATCCCGCTTGCCGCCAGCCTGGCGGTCTTCACGCTCGCGACGCTCGGCGCCGTCTTTGCGCCCAACATCGAGAGCTTCATCGTGATGCGCTTTCTTGAAGGGCTTGGCGCTTCGGGCGCCGTCGTCATGTCGCGCTCGATTGCCGCCGACCTCTATACAGGCCGCGAGCTCGGACGCCTGATGGCGGTCGTGGGCGCCATCCAGGGCATTGCGCCCGTGACGGCCCCGATGATCGGTGCGCTCATTGCGGAGTTTGCCGGCTGGCGCGATATCTTCGTGCTGCTGCTCGCGATCGGCGCAGTCCTCACCGTCGTTACGATCTTCGCCTTCAAGGAGTCGCTCTCGAAGGAGCGCGCCCGTCCGAAGGGCTCGATCCTCGCCTCCTTCAAGCCCCTCATGAAGGATCTGATCTTTCTGGCGATCGTGGCCCAGCAGTTCTTCTCGTCGGGCATTCTCTTCGGACACATTTCCGCTTCGCCATTCATCTTTCAGACGATCTTCGGGCTTTCGCCCACGATCTACGGCCTGATCTTCGGCATTCTGGCGCTTTCGATCACAGTGGGCGCCATGATCAGCTCGCGATTTGCAAGTCCCGTGAACGCCATGGAGAAGGGCGCCTTCGGCATGCTTGCGGCCTCCGCACTGGTGGCGAGCGCCTTTGCCGCTCAGATGCCGCTTTGGGTCGTCATCCCCGCCATGATTCTGCTCCTCGTCGCGCTCGGTCTCACGCTGCCCGCGGCCATGACCTTTGCGCTGACGATCCATCGCGAGCGTGCCGGCGCTGCAGCCGCCATCCTCGGCTCCGTTGTCTTCTTCGGCGGCGGTCTTGCTGCGCCGCTGACGGCGCTCGCCGATGCGCGCGTGTGCGTTTCCGTGATCTTCATCGCCTCCTCTGTCATGCTGGTCCTCATCGCGCTCGCTACGCGCAGGGCGCTGGCCAAGGCCCGCACGGATCACGCGGGCGAGGCGGTCGACTTCTCGAAGATCAAGCACGGCTGATTCCAAAATCGGCTCTGAACAACAGGGCGTTTTGACGCAGGGATGCCGGATTTGTGGCATTCTTCAGATTCCGGGCCGGGCGCCCGCGCATCACGCCGGCGCCCGGATTGCATTCTGAAACTCATCTTTTCCGTCATGTTCAAGAGCCGTCTTTCCGTCACGCTGATCGGCGCATGCTTGGTGCTCGCCGCTGCATGGCCGTTTCGCTATCAGCTTTTTCTGATGCTGCCTTCCGAGCCGCTGGAGACTCTTGAGAGCCGGGACGGTCTTCTATGGCAGAACGGCAAGGTCTTTTCGGGCCGCGTGTCCGAAACGGACCGGATGCTGAGAAGAGGCGGTCTTCTCACCATCACGCCGGTAATCGACGGCGTGAAGGACGGCCGGTCGGTCACTTTTGAAGGCAAGGATCCGTTGTGCACGCTCGAATGGGTGGCCGGCAAGCGCCAGGGACCCGAGATCTGCACATCGCCCCAAACGGGAAAGGTCCTCTTTGAGGCGCATTACACGGACGATCTTCTCGAAGGCGAAAGACGCCGCTTTACGCCCGAAGGCGCGCCGCTGCGCGTAGAAACCTTCAGGCACGGCGTTCTCAACGGACCGTTGGTCGAATACCACACGAATGGAAAGCCGTCGCTCGCTGCCGAATTCAAGGACGGAAAGCTCGTCGGAACCGCCAAGATCTACAATGAAAACGGGCTCCTCGTCGGCGAGACCGCTACTGCCGCAGGCCTCGCGACGGATCCCGAATAATCTCGGCGAAATGGCCGGGGAGCTTTCGGCCATGAGTCTTTCGAGTGTCGTCTTTATGAATCGGCCGGGCTGTTACAGATGGAAAATCGGTTCTCCTTGAGATTTCCTATAATTCCTGAACAAACTTCATCGGAATTTAGTCTTGAGACATCCATCCTCATGAAACGAGCCTCCGTTCTTCCCGTCATTGCAGCGGGCCTCATGGCCGTGCTTGCCTCGTCCTGCGTCTGCGCAGCTTCCGGCGTTGACGCCGTCATGCGCAGTCTTGATCAGGTCAACCGCATCTACACGCCGGAAAAGACGTCGCATACGGAGCTCCTCATGCGTCTCACGGACCTCGGCTGCCACTATCGCGTGAACGCCCGCAGCCTCGCGGATCCCAACGATGTCATGAAGCACACGTTCGGGTGGTTCTATCGGCTTTTGCCCGACGACCGCGGGATTGCCAACTGCTTCCCCGTCACCGTCTTCTTTCAAAACAAGGAGGACGGCCGCGACGTGATTGAAATCGACGGCGGCACCAATGTGGACCGCAACGCGCTTTTGGGCGCCCTCAAGCGCCGCTGGGGCGAGCCGCTCGTCACCGTGGGCCGCCGCCACAAGGCGACCTACTGGGTCTTCAAGGCCGGAGACCGCACCGTCGTCCTCAGGGAAATGGGAATCCTTCGCAACTACGAAATCGAAATCCAGCCCATCTCCTACTACGACAGCGTGGAGCGCATGATGAAGGAGGCCGAGGCCAAGGCTGAGGCCGAGAGGAAGGCTGAGGAGGACCGGCTCCGCGAAGTCGAGGCCCGTCAGGAGCGCGCACGCGAGGCCGCCCGCACGCAGGCCGGACGGCTCTTCGGCATTCTGACGCCGGGCAAGACCGAGCTTGACGTTGCGAAGGCCAAGGCCGAAGCCGTCGGCTGCCGCATCGAAGGGAACGGCGAGCTCGTGAAGACCGACAATTTCGGACGCAAGTCTCCGTGCTTCCTCATCCCCGGCCGTCCGACGCTCTCCGTCGAGCGCTTTGAGGGCGGACTCGGCTTCATCGTCCGCTACGCCGCAGACGGCGAGGGCGTCAATGCCATGCGCGCCAAGCTCGGCAAGCTCAGCCCCGTCGCCCGCTACGAAAACCGCGGCTCCGCCAATCACTACTGGCAGGATGCCGAAATGGCCGTCGTCGAGACCGGCCACGAGCGCCCGGGTGCTCCGATTGCCTTCCTCTTCATTTCGAAGGACACCTTCAACCGGGAGCTCGCGCGAATCCTCAAGGAAAAGGCCGAGGAGGATGCGGAGCTGAGACGCGAAAACGAAACGCTCTCCCGCATGTTCTGATGCCCGGACTTCCTCAGACAATCGAGCCGGAAGCCTTTCTCCCGAGGAAGGCTCCGGCTTTTTCATTGGCGGATCTCAGATGACCAGCTGCCTCGTCGCTTCCTCGACCTGCTCGTCCTCGCGCTTGTCGTAGCGCTGGGTGGTCAGCACCGACGCGTGTCCCATGGCCTTGCGCACGAGGTTGATGTCCGTGCCTGCGCCCAGCAGCCGGGTCGCAAAGGTTCTTCTCAGATCGTGAGGCGAAAAGTCCTCGACGCCCGACTCGTGCGAGCGCTGCTTCAGAATGTAGTAGACGGCCGAGGAGGAGATGGAGTGGTTTCTCCAAATCTTCCCGTAGCGTCGAAGCGCAACAAAGACATTGGGCGAGGGATCGTCGCCGCGAACTTCGAGCCATGCCTGAAGCCTCTCCCAGACGGCCTTGCCGAGCGCCACGCGGCGCTCCTTGTTGCCTTTGCCTCGAACCGTGATGGCGCGGCGCGTGAAGTCAACCTGCTCCATCAGAAGGCCGGCAAGCTCGGAACGGCGAAGACCGCAGCCGATGGCAAGCGCAATGATCGCGGCATCGCGCTTTGAGCGCAGGCTCCCGTCCTCTTCAGTGGCCTTGAGAAGCTTGCCGGACTCCGAAGGCTTGAGGGCGCGGCCTTTGCTGATGCGCTCGCCGCGAACCGACTTCACTTCCTTGATCGCCATGTAGGTCTGAAGCGGCATCAGCATCTTGAGCCAGGCCTGCTTCGCGGTCATCTTGATCGCTGAGAGCTGAAGGTTGATGGTGGCGGGCGAGAGGCCTTCACGGAGCTTCGTTTCGCGAAAGGCAAGCACGTGGTCGTAGGTGAGCTGGTGCCATTCCATCGAATGAAGGTCGGACGCTCCGAAAAAGCGGGCGATTTGATTGAGAAGCTGAACGATGCGCTTCTTGGACTGGCCGTCGCCGAGCGTCATGACGTACGCTTCGGCGGGATTGAGATAGTTGCGGGTGCCCGCCGCAACGACGGCAGGAACGGTGGAATCGCAAACGCAATAGGACGAATAGTAGGAGGCCTGCATGATGAGCAAACGAATGAACAAAACCAAAACGATGGGCGAACCCTATGTGTTGAGTGCGCAAGCGGCCTTGCAAACAGGCTTTTCACGCATTACGGCGACTATAAACGATTTCTTAAAAACACTCACGCCTCAACATTTCCGACATCCGACCGGTTGCACCGTTCCAAGCTGCTGCCCTTTGAAATTGGCCTGAGGAGGGAAATCTGTCTCTTGAAGCGTGGAAATTGAGGAGGCCATACAAGATGGAGGGAGGCGAAAGTGGGTAAAAACCCTCGAGTGTCGGCCTGCCGACACTTTGCGAAGGCGCTCTCATGCAAACTGCGCATTGTTGACGGACATTCGCGACCAGGCGGATGCCGGAATAAACAGGAGACAAGAAAATGCAAAAATTTCTGCGCACAATGGCGGCTGCCGCCGTCGCCGCGGCCATGGCGCCCGCCTTTGCCGCTGATGCAACCTACAACGTCGACGTTGTCGTGATCGGCGCCGGCGCTGCCGGCACCGCTGCCGGCTGGGCCGCCGCTGAAAAGGGCCTCAAGGTCGTTACGCTCGAAAAGCAGGCCATGGTCGGCGGCACGGGCAAGTTCTCCGAAGGCATCTTCGCCGTCGAGAGCTCCATGCAGCGCAACTGGAACTATGCCCTCACCAAGGACGAAGCCTTCCAGAAGATCATGAACTACGGCCACTGGCGCGGCAATGCCAAGATGGTTCGCGCCTTCGTGGACAAGTCCGGCGAAACGATCGACTGGATGCAGGCCAACGGCGTCAAGTTCGAAAAGCTCTTCTCCAACTATCCGAACGGCCTCTACACGTGGCACATTTATGAAGGCCGCGGCGCCGGCTGGATCAATCTCTTCCAGCAGAAGTACAAGGATGCCGGCCAGACGCTCCTCCTCAATACGTGGGGCAAGGAACTCATTCAGGACAAGAGCGGCA
Source organism: uncultured Sutterella sp. (assembly GCA_934249275.1). Lineage (GTDB taxonomy): Bacteria > Pseudomonadota > Gammaproteobacteria > Burkholderiales > Burkholderiaceae_F > Sutterella. Next base: position 5,567 of record CAKQKT010000039.1, read on the forward strand.
CGGTGAAGGGCGTCGTTGCAACGAACAAGGCCGGCGACAAGATCACCGTCAATGCCAAGGCGACCATCATCGCCACGGGCGGCTTCTTCGACAACAAGGAAATGCGTGAGAAGTATCTGCGCTTCCCGGATGCCGACGGCCTCGCTCAGAAGGGCAAGACCGGTGACGGCATTCAGATGGCCTGGGCTGCAGGCGGCGGCAAGGAAGGCTGCGAAGTGCAGGCGTCCTATCGTCCGGGTCCCCGCGGCATCGGCACGACGAACCATGTTTCCGCCACGGCCAAGCAGCCGCATCTTTGGCTGACCCCGAAGGGCGAACGCTTCTGCGACGAAAAGATCATGCTCGAATGGCCGTTCGCAGGCAATGCGCTTGAACGCATCGGCGGCACGATGTACGTCGTGTACGACCAGAACACCCTCAACCACATGGAAAAGGACAAGGGCATCGACCTTGGCGTCGGCGTGATGGTTCCGGTCGGCACGAAGCTCACGAACTTCGAAAAGGAATGGGATGCTGCCGTCAAGGGCGGCTGGGCCTTCAAGGCCGACACGCTCGAAGGCCTTGCCAAGGCCACCGGCATGGATCCTGCCAAGCTCGCCAAGACGGTCGAGGCCTACAACGGCTTCTGCGCCGTTCGTCATGACGCAGAATTCGCCAAGGATCCGGCCTATCTGCGCGAAGTGAAGACCGGTCCGTTCTACGCCATCAAGTCCGTTGCGTCCTCGCTCGGCACGCTCGGCGGCATCAAGGCCAACGAACACTTTGAAGTTGTCACGCAGGACGAAACGCCGATTCGCGGTCTCTACGCTGCAGGCAATGACGTCGGCGGCATGTACGGCGACTCGTACGACCTCCTGATGGCCGGCTCCACGGTCGGCTTCGCGGTCAACTCGGCCCGCATTGCGGTTGAGTCTGCCGAAAAGTACATCAAGACTGCCAAGTAAAAATAATAAAAAACTTGCGCTGCTCCTCGTAATGACGGGGTGTCGGTCAGAAAACCGGCGCCCCGTCATTCTTTATCGTGAGCAGACAAAAGGCAGAAGAAGCCAGCTCGCTAGCCCAAGCGCCAGTCCGGCTTGCAGCCCGAGCGGTGTTCGAGCCAGTCGTAGACGTCGTCAAAGAGTGTCGGCAGAATTTCGAGATGACGGCCCGTGCGGCGGGCAAGGCCGTTGCGGCGCCAGTCGCCGATGACCTGCGCAACCGTCTGGCGGGTGAGATTCACCGTCTGTCCGATGACTTCGGCGGAAATCGTGTACGGAACCCGCAGCCAGTCCGTCCCGAGGACGGGATTCTCATGAAGGAGAACGGCCTTGAGGAGAATCTTGATGCGCTGCTCCGGCGGCAGCGTGAAGTTGGCGATCATGCCTTCGATGATCGTTTCTTCCTTCTCAATGGCATGCTGATATTTAAGGACGGCGAGTTCCGGATCCGTGAAGACGTGCTTGGAGAAGAAGTCGGGTGCCGTGCACCAGACCTTCGAGGGCAGGATTGCCCGGGTTTCGACGTTGCAGCGGCGGCCGACGCTCGAGGTCATGTCGCACATCGTAGTGCCGGGAAGGAGTAGCGACATGATGGAGGCATGGCCCGTCGTGTCGCCTGCGACGAAGTAGGCGCACAAGCCTTCTTCAAGAAGAAAGAGACGGTTGGCATCGCCGCCGCGCTTCAATACTTCGCCGGCCGCTACATCCCGAAGCGTGCCGTGGGCACGAATGAGTTCCGCGATGCGCTCGGGCTCGCGCGGACAGACGTATGGCGTGGCGAAGAAGATTTGTCTCATGGATGTTCCGGCTCCGGTGGAAGGTTGTACTGCCGACTTATGAATAAATTCTACAGAACGAAGTGGTGAGCCATGAAGATGGTTTTCCTGAACTGCAGGCGGGATTCGGGATGGTCGAGCCGGTGCAGGGCAGAGCCTGTCGGGAAATATGGGCTATTCTTTGGAATGCCGTCTTGAGGATGGAAGTTATTTCACGAGAAAGAGGAAGTCAAATGAAGCTTGGAACAACTACATCAAAAACGAAGAAGACTGCCGCATGGCCATGACGGCCGCCGCTGAAGAGGATCCGGGCGACGGAAGCCTGATCTCGGCCGCGAAGCTCGACATTGCCAAGGCACGCAGCCGGGCGGATTTCGGGTGTGAAATGGATACGGCAGAGTCGAGCCGGACTCATGCCGAGACTGCGAATGAAAGGCCTTCGAAGGAAGGCGACCATTGAAAAGGTAGTTGTGTTGTTAAAGGAAACGCAGCGAAACCTTTAATAGCAGATGCCGTTATTAAAGAAAACGAGCGAAAATTTTAATAACGGAATCCCTTATTAAAGTTTTCAGTCATACGGATGCAACGTTTGCCAGTCCCGAGAAATATCTGTTTCAGTGAGTTGGAACGCAAATAATGTCTTGTGCCACAGGAAGAAAGTAGAATGTGGCAGGGGTGAGAAGAGATGTCGTCAGTCTTCTTCGCCGTCGTCCGCTTCGTCATCCTGGCTTTCGAGTTCGGCCCTGGCTTCTTCGGCAATGCGCATGACGGACCGGCCGGCGGTTTCCATGGCCTCAAGATTGCCTGCGATCATGCGCTCCACTCTGAAGATCGCGAAAAAGAAGGTCGCCAGCACGAAGCCGGTCATGCCGGCGTTGAGCGTGACCCAGTCGCCGCTCATGTAGCCGGTGACAGCCCAGATGAGAAGGTAGAGGCCGCCGTAGTCTTTCTTGAGATTGTCGGGCAGACGGCTGGCGGTTGACGCGCCGGCGGCCGTCAAAAAGTCGATGAGGTCCTGTTTGAGTTCAGGAATTCTGCGCACCAGGCCGTTCCAGAACATGATCCCGAGAAGCCATCCCGGAAGCCAGCCCGGGATGAATTCGAAGGCCTGAAGCGCAGCGATGGCGCCGAGCATGACGCCGATGACGATCGCCGCATATCGGAAATTCGCGTGATAGGCATTGCAGGCTTCGGCATATTTCACGGCGAGCTTCATGAACGAAGCTGCGCGTCCGAGCTTTTGAGCGGGACGAAGACGCTGGAAGTCCTGATAGCGGAGCTGCCGTTTTTTGGGAAAGCCGAACTGCATGCCTGTGTCGAGTGGTTGATATGTGGAACGATCAATTCTACAGGTTCGATTGCGTGTCGAACGTCTCGGAAAAACATCAATGAAATTTCACGGTTGCGCCCATGTTTTGAGGGCGCTTTTTCACGTTTGCGCCGCGAATGCCTTGACGGACAAGGTGCGGACAAGCAGGCCGCCGATCGGCTATGATGAATATTCATACCGAATCAGGTATAAAAATCAAATTATTCCTTTTGAGGTATAAATGGCCCACTCGACCCAAATCAGCTTTCGCAACACCATGCCGCTCAACGAGCCCGGGAATGCGGCCGGTTGGATCAAAAGCGTGCGCAAGGCACGCGGAATGACGCAGTCGGAGCTCGCGGCAAAGGCGAACGTCACGCAACGCCTTGTGTCCGAATTCGAGTCCGGGAAGGTCATGGTGCGCGTTGACACGCTCTTCAGATTGGTTCAGGCGCTCGGCCTGCGGCTTGCCGTGATTGATCCGAGCATTGAAATCCCGGACGACGAGAAGGAGGAATTCGAGTGGTAGAGAGCACATTGCGTGTGGACTGGAACGGCGTGGAAGTCGGGACTTTGATCATGGGTGCCGGCCGGGTCCTTCGATTTCGATATTCGCCGGAATGGCTGAGCCATCCCAACCGCAGGTCGATCTCGCTCAGCCTTCCGCTTGGTCGAAAGGAATATGAAGGGCCGGCAGTATGGAGCTTCTTTTCCAATCTGCTTCCCGACAATGCGCAGGCGCTGGAAAGGATCAGCGAGATCTTTCGCTTGCCGCCCGGCGGAACCTTCGCATTTCTTGAAGCCATGGGCCGGGACTGCATCGGTGCGGCCCGGTTCCATGCCGAAGGCTCGACGCCTCCCGAGCCGTGCGGCATGAAGAGCCGCAAGCTTTCCGAGGAGGGCATTGAGGAGATGCTGCTCAGCCTCGGCGGCTTCCCGCTTGGGATGAGTCCTGAGGAGGATTTCCGGCTCACGATTCCCGGCGCGCAAATGAAGACCGCGCTCCTGAGGCTCAACGGCGAATGGCGTCTTCCGCTGGAGGGTGCTCCTACGACGCATATTCTCAAGCTGCCCATCGGTTCCATGCACGGCAATACGATCGACTTTTCCGGGAGCTGCGAAAACGAGTGGCTCTGTTTGGAAATTGCGCGTGCCTTTGGCCTGCCCGCAGCCCGCGCGGACCTTGCGGCCTTCGGTTCGGTGCGGGCCATTGCCGTGGAGCGCTTCGACCGAATTCCTTCAAAGAGTCATCCGGGCGTCATTCTGAGGCTGCCCGCCGAAGACATGTGCCAGGCGCTCGGCGTACCGCCGCATCAAAAGTATGAGACCGACGGCGGTCCGGGCATCGGCCGGATCATGAAGCTTCTCGAGCAGTCTGCGGAAAGAGAGCGCGACAGGCATGTCTTCATGGCGGCGCAGGTTCTGATGTGGCTGCTGGATTCGCCCGATGCGCATGCAAAGAACTATTCGATTCTGCTTCGCCGAGGCGATTGCTTCGAGCTCGCGCCGCTCTATGACATCCTGTCTGCCGCACCGCTGACGGCTTCGGGTGAACTCTCCGAAAGAAGGCTCAAGCTCGCGATGGCTCTGATCGGCAAGAATCGGCACGATCGGATGACGGATGTGCAGCCGCGGCATTTCATCTCGACGGCGAAGGCGGTCGGCTTTCCCGAGACGGAGATGCGTGAAATACTTCACAACTTTGCCGACAAAACGCCCAAGGTCATCGAGGATCTCAGGAAGAGGCTCCCGGCGGACTTTCCAGAGACGACATCTCGGCCAATTTTCGAGATCATTCGAAAAAGAGCAGGGATGCTCGCGCGCTTCCTTGAATCCTGAGGCAGGCAGAATCCGGTGATTGCAATGTGGGTCATTTTGTGATCCGCTCGTCTCTTGTTCGGTATCGAAGAGCTCTTCGATAAGAACATTTTGCCTTCTCTCCGAGTGTCTATGTAAGACGACTGGAATGTTCTTTTTGCCTGTGCGGGAAAACATTAATAGGGTTTTATCTCTGCCGCCTTTAATTGACGATTGCTTGCTGTCGTGTATAGACTTCAAGGGTCATTTTTCAAACTGATGTCACAAACGGAGAACACTATGCAGCTCAAGCAAACGCTTCTCGCGGTTTCGACCGGTCTGGCTCTCGCCTCTCTTTCCATGGGCTCTTTGGCCTGCACGACGCTGATCGTCGGCAAGAACGTGTCCGAGACCGGCCGCGTGATTGTTGGCCATACGGAAGACGCCGGCGGCCGCGTGCTGCATCAGGAATTCTTCTATCCGGCTCAGAAGCATGCCGAAGGCGCCGATCCGCTCGTCGGCGAACCGGGCCGCGCCGTCATCCCGAACGTTCCCGAAACGCTCGACACGTACTGGTCCAACATGCAGGACATGGCGGGCTCGTCCTTTGACCAGGGCTTTACGAACGGTGCCGGCCTCATCATGTGCTCGAACGGCGGCGGCAAGTCCTTCGACGGCAACGAACTCTCCGACGCGGATGCCAAGCTCGTTGACGGCGGCATCGGCTTCCTCTTCCGCCGCGCCGTTGTCGAACGTGCTCACAATGCCCGCGAAGCCGTGAAGATCGCCGGCGAACTGATTGAAAAGTACGGCTACTTCGGCGCCGCCCGCAATTACACGGTTGCCGACAAGGACGAAGCCTGGATTATCAATGTCGTCAAGGGCCGCCACTATGTTGCGAAGCGCATCCCGGACGACAAGGTCATGCTGATTTCGAACTATCTCGCCATCCGCGACGTTGACCTCAACGACAAGGAAAACGTGATTGCCTCGCCCGACCTGATCGACTATGCCATCAAGATGGGCCGCTACAAGCCCGCCAAGGCCGGCGACTACAGCGACTTCGACTTCTCCCGCGCCTACCAGCCCGACCAGACCAGCCGTCTGAGCCCGGGCAACTCCTATCGTCTGCAGACCGGCTGGGAATACCTGACCGGCATTCACTACAGCGACTGGCTGCACTTCCCGGAACTCCAGTCTCCGAAGTTCAAGGTCGGCGTCGAACAGATCCGTCATCTGATGCGCCTGACCTCCCCGAAGACCTATGCTGAACGCGGCGACGGCCGTGCCGATGCCTTCCACGTGAACGCCGAGGACATTTCCCGCGCCCAGACCCGCGAATCCTGGGTCATGGAACTTGGAGAAAAGGCTCATCTGAATACGCTGTGGCGCTGCTCGAGCTATCAGGAAACCGGTCCTTACATCCCGTGGTTCCCGACGGCCGGCAAGATTCCGGAAGGCTATCAGTGGACGTCTCTCGAAGAAGCCCGCAAGGTTCACTTCCACATGAATCCGGAATACCTGTCGCTCGACTTCAACAAGAGCTACTTCACGTATGCCGTTCTCGGCGAACTCGTGAACTTCAACCGCGGCCTCTTGAGCGGCGTGCTGCCGGTCCAGGCTGAAGTTGAAAAGGTCTTCGCCGAAGACCTCGCCAAGGTTCGCGCACAGGTCAAGGATATGCCGCGCGACGAAGCCCGCAAGGTTCTTGCCGACTTCACCGTTGCATCCGCCGCCAAGGCCGACAAGGTCTACAAGGATCTGCTCGCCTCCATCAACACCGTGAAGGCCGAAGCCGACCGCAAGGACGTGAGCGTTGCCGACAAGGACGGCACGATCACCATGACGATGGCCAAGACCGCCGACATGCCGTTCAAGACCTGGGACAAGGACACGCTCTACTGGGGCCTCGGCATGACGGCCTCCACGGCTTCCACGCTTAAACCGGTCAAGCCCGTGAGCGTCAAGGAAACCGACAAGACGATCGCCTTCACGTTCAAGACGGCCGACGTCGCCAAGTACGCCGTTGCCGGCTGCCTGACGGATACGTATCTGCGCGGCTACGCCGACCACAAGCGCTTCGTCGCCATGGTTCCGGTGATGTTCACCAAGTAAAAAAACTCCTCAACACTTCCGAAAGGAAGTGAGCTCAAGCCAAGAGAGGCGGTCCGAAAGGGCCGCCTCTCTTGCATTGGTCTTTGCTCAGGGCGAGAGAAAATTCTTAGTCGAAATAGGGGTAAGAACTCACATGTTGCTTCAAGGTTCGCGTCCTATACTGAAAAAAGCGTTCGGATTTGACGGAACGCACCATGTGCGGAAGGCTTCCGCCGGTTGAGAAATACGCCTGCACGCCCCCCGCAGTTTTCTTTCTCGCCTCGGAAATGACAAAGCGTCAAGGCCTTCCTGATGCATGACTCTTTTGGAGACAGGAAGCATGCTTTCACGACGTAATTTCCTCACTCACACGGCCATGCTCGGCTCTGCCGCCGGGTTTACGGCAACTCCCTTGAGCAGTGCGGTTGCTGCCGCGGTCGACGATCTTGAGACGACGACCTGGTCCTGCTGCTCGATCAACTGCGGCTCGCGCTGCCTCTTGAGGTGCGTATCCAAGAAAGGCCGCGTCATTCGCATTGAAACTGACAATACGGGCGATCCGTAAGCCGGAGCTTCGGCCACATCGTGCCCGCAGGTTCGCGCCTGCCAGCGCGGTCGCGCGATCCGCCAGCGCCTCTATTCCGAAGAACGCCTGAAATTCCCGATGAAGCGCGTCGGCAAGCGCGGGGAAGGGCGCTTCGAGCGCATTTCCTGGGATCAGGCTCTTGACGAAATCGCTGCCCGCCTGAAGAAGACCATCGCCGAGCACACGAACGAGTCCGTCATGCTGATGCACGGCTCGGGCAATTATTCGCTCTTCAACAACCGCAACTGCACGTTCCGCTTCTTCAATATGATCGGCGGCAACATCGGCTGGTATTCCGACTATTCCGCTGCCTGCATTCAGCATGCATGGCCTTATCTTTACGGCGGATTCGGCTACGGCGGCGTACGCTCGACGAACAACGGCGCCGGCTCCTACATGAACCAGGTGAAGAATGCCAAGCTTTACGTCACTTTCGGCAACAATCCGGCCGTGACTCGTGCGTCCGGCGGCGGCCAGTCCTGGGAGCTCTATGGTGCGCTTCGCGAAGGCAAGACGCGCATGGTCGTGATCGATCCGATCTGCTCGGATACGCTTGCAGGCCGTGATGCCGAATGGATTGCCATTCGTCCGGGCACCGACGCGGCGCTCTGTGAAGGCATGGCCTGGGTCATGATCAATGAGAATCTCGTCGATCAGGCCTTCCTCGACAAGTATTGCGTCGGCTACGACGAAAAGACGCTGCCGGCATCCGCGCCGAAAGGCTCGGACTACAAGTCCTACATTCTCGGCAAGGGTCCGGACAAGACCGCGAAGACCCCGCAGTGGGCCTCCCGCATCACGCAGGTTCCGGTTGAAACGATCGAAAGCCTGGCTCGTGAAATCGCCACCACCAAGCCCGTCTTCATCTCTCAGGGCTGGGGCCCGCAGCGCCGCATGAACGGCGAAACCCAGTCGACGGCCATCGCGATGATGGCGCTTCTGACCGGCCAGGTGGGCCTCCCGGGCACCAACTCCGGTGCGCGTGAAGGCGACTCCTACGGCATCGATACGGGCCTGCCCGTCGGCAAGAATCCGATCGGCAAGTCGTTCCCGATCTTCCTCTGGCCGCGCGCCGTGAAGGATGCCAAGGGCATGACGGCGCTCAACGCGGGCGTTCGCGGCTGCGACAGGCTCGAGCACAACGTCAAGTTCATCTGGAACACGCAGGGCAACACGCTCGTCAATCAGCACGGCGGCGTGAATCAAATTCGAGAAATGCTCGAGGACGAGTCTCTCGTCGAGACGATCGTCGTTGTCGACAATCAGATGACGCCGTCCGCCCGCTTCGCCGACTATGTCCTGCCCGACACGATGAACCAGGAAATCGACGACATGCAGGGCGATGCCTACGCCGTCGGCGACTACAACTACATCGTTGCCTGCCCGAAGGCTGCGGACATTCTTTGGGAGCAGAAGCCCAACTACTGGATCATGAGCCAGATGGCCAAGCGCTTCGGCCTCGAGGACAAGTTCACCGAAGGCCGCACTCAGAAGGAATGGATTCGCTGGGGCTACGAACAGACGCTCGCCAAGGCCGCGAAGCAGCCCGATCCGATCAAGCTTCCGTCCTTTGACGAATTCTGGTCGAAGGGCTTCGTCAAGTATCACATGGGCCATGATTCCGGCATCGTCCTCAAGGCTTTCCGCGACGATCCGGTGAAGAATCCGCTCAAGACGCCTTCGGGCAAGATCGAAATCTATTCGGAGCGCCTCGCAAAGATTGCTTCGACCTGGGAGCTCCCGAAGACCAAGGGTCAGGAAATCCATCCGATCCCGCAGTTCATCGCAACGGCCGAAATGCTCGGCCAGGGCGATCCGCTCGAAAAGAAGTATCCGCTTGAGATCTACGGCTACCATGGCGCGGGCCGCACGCATTCGACCTATCACAACGTGCCGTGGCTCCGTGCTCTCCATCCCGACGAGCTCATGATCAATCCGATCGACGCAGAGCCCCGCGGCATTAAGACGGGCGACAAGGTCAAGGTCTTCAACGACCGCGGCTCTCTTGTCATTCCCGCCTTTGTCACGAACCGCGTGATTCCGCATCTGGTGGCGATGCCTCAGGGTGCCTGGTACAAGCCTGACGAGAAGGGCGTCGACCGGGGAGCCTGCTTCAACGTTCTGACGACGCTTGAATCGACCCCGCTTGCCAAGGGCAATCCTTCTCACACGAACCTCGTGCAGGTTGAAAAGCTTTGAATCGGAGTCACACTATGAAGCAATACGGATTCTATTTCGATGCAACGCGCTGCACGGGCTGCAAGACCTGCGTGATCGCGTGCTGCGACAAGAACGGACTTGAGGACGGCCGTCAGTTCCGTCATGTCCTTCCCTTTGAAAACGGCGGCTGGCGTCAGGACCGCATGACGGGCGCCTGGCATCAGGACGTGTCTCACGGCTACGTTTCGGTGTCCTGCAACCACTGCAGCGATCCCGCCTGCGTCAAGGTCTGCCCGACCAAGGCTCACGCCAAGCACGACGACAAGGGCGGACTCGTCCTGATCGATCAGTCGAAGTGCATCGGCTGCGGCATGTGCGCAAAGGCCTGCCCGTATGGCGCGCCGGTTCTTGACGAGAAGGCGCACAAGATGACGAAGTGCGATGCCTGCGTCGACCGCGTGGTCAAGGGCGAGCTTCCGGTGTGCGTCGCGGCATGTCCGCAGCGCGCGCTTGACTTCGGCTATGTCGATGATCTCAAGGCCAAGTACGGCGAAGGCGCGCACATCGAGCCTCTGCCGTCTCCGGCCGTCACCAAGCCCAATCTCGTCGTCAGGCACGGCAAGGTCGGGAAGGAAGTCCGATAGACAAGCGGTCAAGTGAGGCTTCGGCCTGACTGACAGGATAAGACCCGTTCGGCTTGCATTTGCCGGACGGGTTTTTTTAATTTGCAACGCCTCAGTTAAGGTGGCGACTTGCTC
>CAKQKT010000040.1 GCA_934249275.1 uncultured Sutterella sp.
TGGAAATGCACAATTGGGCCACTGGATTGAAGTGCCTTCAGGTCGGCTTGGACTGACCTTCATGCGGTCGCCCTGAAGACTGATGTATGAGTTGCATACGGTTTTCCCAAGATGCCTGAGTTGTGTGGCTCATGAGCTTGGGATGAATCTCATCTCTTTCAGATAAATCAAAGGGAGGATGGGTAAAATTCGCTTATCCACATCTGCTGCGCGTGACGCGCAGGCATCAACGGAGAAGAATCCCATGACCATTTCCACGGAAGCGATCAAGAGCGCCCTTTCCGCGCTGATCGACCCTGTTACCGGTACCGATTATGTGTCCGGAAAGATGTTTAAGAGCGCCGAAACGGATGAAAACGGCAACGTCAAGGTGTTCATCGAACTCGGCTACCCGGCCAAGCATCATGCGGAGGCAGTGGGGCAGGCTGTAGGCGAGGCCATCCGCGCTGCGGGCGCTGAGTCTGTTGAAGTGAACGTCACGCAGAACATCATTGCGCACAAAGTTCAAGGAACGCTTCGCGTCATGCCCGGCGTAAAGAACATCATTGCAGTGAGTTCCGGCAAGGGCGGCGTGGGCAAGTCCACGGTGTCCGCCAATCTTGCGCTCGCGCTCGCACATGAAGGCGCCCGTGTCGGTGTGCTTGATGCGGACATCTATGGTCCGTCTCAGCCCAAGATGCTCGGTGCTTCCGGCCAGCCTGTGAGCGCTGACGGCAAGACGATGGAGCCGATGGAATCTCTCGGCCTTCAGATCAACTCGATCGGCTTCATGATTGAAGAGGATGATCCGATGATCTGGCGCGGCCCGATGGCGGCCGGCGCTCTTCAGCAGCTCATTACCCAAACAAACTGGCATGATCTTGACTACCTGATCATCGACATGCCTCCGGGAACGGGCGACATTCAGCTGACGCTTTCGCAGCAGGTTCCGCTTACCGGCGCTGTTGTCGTGACGACTCCTCAGGACATCGCGCTTATTGACGCCAAGAAGGGACTTCGCATGTTCCAAAAGGTGAATGTGCCCATCCTCGGCATCATCGAAAACATGTCTGTCTTCATCTGCCCGCATTGCGGTGAGGTCGAGCATATTTTCGGCGAAGGCGGCGCCAAGCGCATGAGCGAGCAGTACGGCGTGCCGCTTCTCGGCGAACTGCCGCTCTCGGCCAAGATTCGCGAGCAGGCCGACAGCGGTCTGCCGACGGTTGCGGCCGATCCGGATTGCAAGGAAGCTCAGATGTACCGCGACATGGCGATGAAGGTTGCGGGCTCGCTTGCCCGCATCACCAAGGACTACACGGCCAAGATGCCCGGCATCCGCGTTGTGAACGACTGAATGTGAACCTTGCACTTGCAGCGCCGGCATTGTAACGCCGGTTCGAAGCAGGATGAAAAAACAAAATGGGGGCGGCCGAAAGGCCGTCCCCATTCGTTATTCATGCCTGCATGAGAGACGATTAGTCTTCATCGAAGTTGGGCGTTTCGACGCCGAGCACCTTGTGGAGCTTAGGCGACGTGGTCGTGTACTGCAGGAACACGCGCTTTTCCGGGAAGATGTAGTCGCAGGCGGCGAAGGCGGCAAGAGCGCATTCATGGAAACCCGACAGAATGAGCTTCTTCTTGCCCGGGTAGGTATTGATGTCGCCCACGGCGAAGATGCCCGGAATGTTCGTTTCAAAGCGGGCGGTGTCGACGACGATTTGCTTGCGGTCGAGTTCGAGTCCCCAGTTTTCGATCGGGCCGAGCTTGGGCTGCAGGCCGAAGAATACGAGCAGATGATCGAGCGGAATGCGGCGGGTGACGCCGTCGGCCCCGGCTACGAGAATTTCGGAAAGCTTGCCGTCGGCTTCGTTGAAGCCCGTGACCTGACCAACTTCAAACTGCATTTCCCAGTTTTCGCAGAGTTCCTTCATCTTGGCGACAGAGGCAGCCTGGGCGCGGAAGCCGTCGCGACGGTGTACGAGCACCACGCTTTCGGCACGGCCCACAAGGTTGAGCGTCCAGTCAAGGGCGGAGTCTCCGCCGCCGCAGATGACGACATTCTTGCCTTCAAAGATTGAAGGATCCTTGCAGCTGTAGTGCAGCTGCGTGCCTTCGAACTTTTCGATGCCCTTGACGCGAAGCGGACGGGCCTGGAAGGAGCCGACGCCGGCGGCGATGATCACGACCTTCGTCATGAAGCGGGTGCCGGTGCTGGTTTCAACGTAGAAGCGGCCGTCCTCCTGCTTCTCGACGCGGGTGACTTCCTGGCCGAGATGGAAGATCGGACCGAAGTGGTGGTTCTGCTTGAGGAGGTTTTCCGTGAGCTCGTAGGAGGAACAGACGGGCACGGCGGGAATGTCGTAAATGGGCTTCGTCGGGTAGAGCTCCATGCACTGGCCGCCGACGTTGCGAAGCGAGTCGATGACGTGGCACTTGATTTCGAGCAGACCGAGCTCGAACACCTGGAAGAGGCCGACGGGACCAGCGCCCACTACGACGGCATCGGTTTCAATGAGCTCATCGGTGGGCTCGGCAATGGTCATATAGTCTTCAATAGCCATGATTCAGTTTCGAATGTGTAAAAACGGAAGAGCCTTCCTCTCAGGGAAGGCGGTTGCGGTATTTTCGCATGCTTTGAGGTTCGCATGCAGACAATGGAGGCAACAATGGGAGGCGGCTAGCGCTGCGCCCTCTCCTTCTCGACGAGGAGCTGTTCCCGCAACTCCCGCAATCTGGCATCAATCTGGCTCATGGTATAGAAGTCTCCGTCTGCGGCTTTTTGGCCCAGCGTCATTTGATAAACGGCAGCTTCGGTTGCGCCGAGGAGCGCATACATTTCTCCTGTATGCAGATATTGCAGACTTCGCTGTCCGAGTTTTTCGTAAGAACGGGCGAGCAGTGCGTGGTAGTTGGAGTTCAGCTGGCTCATCGCGGTATTGCCGCGCAGGAAATTGATGAGCTTCTGATGTTCGTTCTGGTTGTAGAGCAGGTCGACGTAGTTCTCAACAATCATTGTTGAGAGAGGGAATCGGTCGACGGCCTGCCGGGCTTCTTCGACCGCCTTTTTCTTTTCAGAGGCGGTCCGAGCGGCTTCGTATTGGGCTCTCGTGAGATTCCGCACGAGAATGGCGCTCGTTCCAGCCTTCATGGAGAGTCTGGCTTCGGCAAGTGCTTCGTCGGGTTCGTGCAGTTTCTGAGCAGCCACTGAAAGGCCGTAGTGGATCACGGCGGCGTCCACGCCCGTCGTGGTTTTGAGAAGACGCTGGAATTCCTTGCGAACCTTGTACCAACCGTCGTGGCGGGTTTCCTGCAATACCTTGAGACGGGCTTGAATCAGCTTGAAGTCAAGACTGTCGCGATGGATGCGTGGAGGAATAAGGCGGGTGCGGTTCTCCATGTCGGACATTCGTTCGACGGTGAGCGGATGCGTGGACAGGTAGGCCGGAGCAGCAGACTCATAGAAGTGGCTGCTCGAATGCAGGCGCTCGAAGAAATTTTCCATGCCCTTTGGATCGAAGCCCGCGTTGTAGAGGGTCTGGAGTCCTACGCGGTCGGCTTCTCGTTCCGCGTCTCGCGAGTAGTTGAGCTGCGATTGGATCATGGCGGCTTGAGAGCCCATGGCGACGGCTGCGGCGGCATGGCCGCCTGAGCTGCCGCCGGCGCGCGCAGCGAGAATTGCCAGAAGAATGGAGCCGATGGTGAGGGCCAGGTTGCCTTTCTGACCTTCAATCATGCGCGCAATGTGACGTTGCGAAACGTGGCCGATTTCGTGTCCCATGACGCCGGCGAGTTCGCTTTCATTCTGGGCGCTGATGATGGTGCCGGTGTGAACGGCAATATAGCCGCCGGGGAGCGCGAAGGCGTTGAGTGTCGAGTCCCGAATCGGAAAGAAGAAGAACTGGTAGGTGTATGTATTGGCGTTGCTGACGAGTTGGTAGCCGAGACGGTTAAGGTATTCGCTTGTCTCTGGATCAGTCATGTAGGTGGGGTCGGCACGTACCTGGCGCATGATCTGTGCGCCCAGAATGTATTCGTCGGCTGGCGAAAGTTCGGCGCCGGCGACGGTGCCGAGACTGGGCAGATTGAGGTCGAGAGGCGTTTGTCCGGCTGAAAGAGCCGTGCCGGGAAGGCAGGCTGTCGTCATGGCCGAGAAGAGAAGCACCCACGCTTTGAAGTTCATCGAAATTCCTTTGGGCGGCGTCGGCGCAATGTGTTCCGACTGCCGGTGTCGTACAGACAAAATGAAGGTCTCGACCGTTATCATAATGGTCGAACGTATCCGGAACCTTGCTTTCGGGTGCAGAAATGGATCAAAGGTAACGAAAATGAGCGAACTGACACATTTTGACGAGGCCGGCCAGGCTCACATGGTCAACGTCGGCGAAAAGTCCGAGACACACCGAATTGCAGTGGCTTCAGGCCGCATTTTGATGCAGCCGGCTACGTTCGAGCTGGTCGCCGGCGGCACGGCTAAGAAAGGAGACGTGATCGGCATTGCGCGAGTGGCGGCCATTATGGCCAGCAAGCGTACATCTGATCTCGTGCCTCTTTGTCATCCGATCGGCCTCACTCGCGTTGCCGTCGACTTTGAACTTGATGAGAAGGAGCATTCAGTGACGTGTCGCGCGCGCTGCGAATGCTACGGCAAGACGGGGGTCGAAATGGAGGCGCTCACGGCGGTGCAGGTGGGGCTGCTGACGATTTATGACATGTGCAAGGCTGTCGACCGAGGGATGGTGATGACTGAAATTCGCCTGCTTGAAAAAGACGGCGGCAAGTCAGGGCGCTGGACGGTTGAAAAGTGCTGAAGCATGCCTGATTGAAGATGATAAAAAAGGCCGATGCGATTTGAGTGCATCGGCCTTTTTTTCAACGATTGTCTGAATCAGCTGTCGCTGATCAGTCGAAGGGCACGGGCTTCGTAGACCGCCTCGCCGCGGGAATGAACCTGCAGCTTTCGATAGATTTTCTTGATGTGAGCCGTTACGGTGTGCGGCGAAATCATGAGGATCGTGCCGATTTCGGCAAACGGAATGCCTTTGGCAAGAAGCTCGAGAATTTCGCGTTCTCGAGTGGAGAGTTCGGGAACGTCGCTCATGTTGGAGACGAGTGGCTGAACTTCCTTCTTCATCTGCATGGCGCGCAGAACGTGGCGCGTGACGGCCGGGGACATCGGCGAGCCGCCGCCGTTGATGAGGCGCACGCAGTTGTCGAGGCTCTCAGGCGAGTTCTGAAGCACGTATCCGAGGGCGCCGGCACGAATGGCGTTCATGATGAAGTTGGGCTCGCTGCGGTTTGTGTAGCACAGCACGTTGAGGTTGGGACGTTCCACCAGGGCCTTTTCTATGATGGAGAAGACCGTGGCGCCTCCGAGTTCGACATCGGTGACGAGTACGTCGACGTCAGTGCGAAGGTGCAGCGTGGCGTCAAGTTCGTTGAATGTCGTGGCGGTTCCGATGACCATGAATTCGTTGCGGTCGGAAAGCATGGCGCTCATGGAACGGGCGGTCGTCTTGCTTTCGGCTGCAATCAGCACTCGAATGCGGTTTGAGGGCTCGCTGTCCGGGATTCCGGCCGGCTCGCGTTCTGCTTCCAGAGAGGCTGAGCCGATGATGTAGCGACGCCTGGGCGTCAGTCTGGGCGCGCCGGACGATGGAGAGCCGGGATAAGGGTCGAAGCCGGACGTATCGGAGGATGCCGAGCCAGGATAGGGATCGAGGACGGTCAAGGAAGCCAGTGCGTCGGTGGAATCGCTTCGGGAAGAGATTGCGTCGTCGGGGCCCGACTTGTTGTTCTTGAGAGAGATCATCTTGGGAATTGTCAGGATCGCTGAGGTGAAACGCAGAGGCA
Organism: uncultured Sutterella sp.; assembly: GCA_934249275.1. GTDB lineage: Bacteria > Pseudomonadota > Gammaproteobacteria > Burkholderiales > Burkholderiaceae_F > Sutterella. The sequence continues at coordinate 5,830 of CAKQKT010000040.1, forward strand.
GGGGAGCCCGCGTTCCTAGGGAATGACGAGTATTTTACGACATCCCGTAAATTTGGGAGTGCTTGAGGTGCGAGAACGGTGAAAACCTGTGGCGCACGGATTGCGAAAGGACGGATAAAAAGAAAGCCGGCTCAAGCCGGCTTTCTTCAGTAGCGGCGGTTTCGCGGTGAAGCCGCCGGCGCAGGCCGTCAGGCCTGGCGAATAATCAGGAGCGGAACGTCGCCCGTTGCAGCAATGCGCGTGGCGGTTGAACCCATGACGGCGGCCTTGAAGCGGCCGTAACCGTGAGAGCCCATGACCACAAGGTCAAGCTTCTTCTTCTTGGCAAAGGCTGCGATTTCGTCGCCGGCGTTGCCGACGAGGCAGATTTCCTTCGGGGCGACGGCGGCCTTGGCAAAGAGCGGACGAAGCGGTTCAACGGCTTCGTTGAATTCGTCCTTCTGCAGTTCAAGAACTTCCTCCTCGGAAAGAGCGGGAAGAGCCATGCCGGCCATGTCCGGCATGACGGCGCCGGCGTAGTCGCTGACGACGTTGATGAGGTAGAACTGAGCACCCGTGCCGAAGAGAGAGATGTGCTTGAGGGCATAGCGAACGGCGGCGCGGCCGTACTTGGAGCCGTCAACGGCAATGCCGACCTTGAGTGCGTCGTTCTGCGGAGCGGTCTTGTCGCGCAGCATCAGAACCGGGCACTTGGACTTGGCGAGAACACCGTTCGAGACGGATCCAAAGAAGAGGCCGCGCAAAGCGGTCTGGCCGCGGGAGCCCATGACGATCAGGTCAGCGCCGAATTTTTCGGCTTCGGCTGCGATGCTGTCGGAGGCTTCGCCAACGAGGAATGCTTCGCTCGCCTGGAAGCCAACCTTGCTGAGTTCGGCGCGTACGGGTTCGAAGACCTTGGCGGCTTCATCCTCATAGTAGCGGGTCAGGGAGTCCTGGCCGACGAGTCGGCAGGCGCGTGCCGGAAGCGGAAGCTGAATGTTCAGAACTTCGATCTCCGGATTGCTCCCGAGAAGCGTGGTGCGGCTGGCGATGAATTCTACGGCGTGCATGCTGTTTTCACTGCCGTCAACGGGAACGAGAATGCGCATATAACCTCCTGAAGTTCTCTAAAGAGCGACGGTCACATTGTTCTTTATCGCCTCCGTGTTTTACACTCGCAGTGACGAAGAACTTCCGTCCTTGAAAACAATGTACTCTGAAACGACTGGCATGGCATTGAAAGCTCGCTTCGTGATTCGCGTTTTTCTTGCTTTAGGACAAGAAAAATTAAAATTCAGGGTGATGGAAAAGTTCATTAGTGCACTGATTATTTAATTGTTCGGACAAATAAAGGCTAGTATGAGTGTAACGACTGATCCAAGACGATTCGGGGGCGTGGGCCGTCTTTTCGGCGAAGAGGGAGCCAGACGTCTCGCGAGTGCACATGTGGTCGTGGTGGGACTTGGCGGCGTCGGCAGCTGGGCCGTTGAGGCTTTGGTGCGCACATTCGTGGGGCGCATCACTCTCATTGACGGCGATGATGTGGCGTTGTCCAATACGAACCGTCAATTGCCTGCTTTTGAAGGTGCTTACGGTCGTGCAAAGGCCGAGGTACTCAAGGAGCGCTGTTTGCTCATCAATCCTGAGTGTCGCGTTGATGTGAGAAAAGCCTTTGTGACGCCGGAGAATGCAGCGGACGTCATCCCGACGGACTGCGACTGGCTGATCGATTGCATTGACGATCTCAAGGGCAAGGCCGCGCTTCATGCAGCTGCCCGACGCATGGGCGTGAGGACGGTTTGTGCCGGCGGCGCCGGTGCCAGAACCGATGCCTCGTACATCGAGGTCGCAGATCTTGCGCGTGTAAAGGGCGATCCGCTTCTCGGAAAGCTTCGAACCATTCTTAGAAAGGAATACGGCTTCCCTGCAGGGGCGGCCGACGGGCGCTCCAAGCTTTTCGGCATTCCGGCTGTATACAGCACGGAGCCTCTTCGCCAGCCGGGTGCCGACAGTCTTGAAGCTATCGGCGCCGATCCCGGAACCCGCATTGGTTTTGGCTCATGCGTCGCCGTTACGGGATCTGCCGGCCTGCGTTTGGCAGGAATTGTGATCAATGAGATTGTAGGTTCGAAAAACACGGCGGACTGAATCCGCCTAAAATGAAAATAATACGCGCCGCTCCGTTTGGGGGGACGCCATGGAAAAACAGAGTAAAAAGGATTTCAACATCATGTACAAGCGCATTCTTGTTCCTACCGACGGCACTCAGATGTCGGAAAAGGCTGTTGAGGGTGCTGCCCGCTTTGCCAAGTCTCTCGGCGCTTCGATCGTGCTTATCACTGTTGTGGAGCCGTATTCCTACACGAATCTTTCAGAATATCGTCCGGAATCGATTGAACAGTACGACGAGCGTGTGACTGCCGAGGCGGAAGACCGTCTGGCCGATGCCAAGCAGCGCTGCGACAAGATCGGCGTGCCCGCAACGACTCTCATGGTGAAGAGCTTCTCGCCTGCTGAAGCGATCATCGAGCAGTCCAAGAAGCATGATTGCGATGTCGTGTTCATGGCCAGCCACGGCCGTCAGGGGTTTGCCGCCGTTCTTCTGGGTTCTGAAACCCAGAAGGTGCTCACGCACTCCCAGATCCCCGTCATGGTTTATCGCTGATCGGAAGTTGTTCCCGGAGCGAAGGATCGTTTGCCGGGATAACTTCTGTACAATTTCGACGCAACGGCCGGCGACTTTGCCGCCGGTTGTCTAATTGATTGAACTATGATGCCGCGGCCTGATGTCTGCGGCCATTCGGAGAGCTTTATGCCTGCACAGGACAGCATTGATGCGATGAAAACCCAGATGGATGCCGCCAACCTCTATCGTGAAGAAGTTGTGACGGACCGCAAGATCGGCACCATCCACGTCTTGACGCCGATTCTCGATTCGGGCGATCGCGACATGAACCGCCCGATCCTTTTCTTAGGCGATACTCAGATCATGACGCAGATGGGCCCGCTCCCGATCTCCTTTGAGATCAAGGCCGAAACGCTTGCTGAGGCTGTCGCCGGCTACGGCGAAGCCGCCAAGCAGGGCGTCCGCGATACGATCGAAAAGCTTCAGGCCATGCGCCGTGAAGCTGCCAGCCAGATCGTCACGCCGGGCATGCCGGGCTTCCAGGCTCCGCCGGCAGCCGGCAGCGGCATTGCAATGCCCTGACGAGATTGGAACAGGGGGCGCCGCCAGGCATCCCCTATAGAGAACACATGACTGCGCAACGGCCATTCACTCGTGCCGATCTGGCACGGGCCAAGACGAAGCTGCTGCACGACGGCCGTGTTGCCAACGCCGTTGTTTCGCGGGTGGAAATTGGGGGACGCTCCTGGACGGTGAAGGATTTTTCGTCACGGCCGTGGTGGGTTCGTGCCTTTATAGGACCGTTCCTGCTGAATCGCGAACTTTCGATTCTGGCGCGCTTGACGGGCGTCGACGGTGTTTCTCAGAAAGCCTTCCGCATTGACAGGGAGGCAATGGCCGTGCTCTTCATGGATGGCGAGAATGTCGGACGTAAGCCGGCTCTTGTCACTCCTGCATATCTTGAGGCGCTGGAGGCCTTGCTGCACACCATTCATGAGCGCAAGGTCGTGCACCTCGACGTGCGCGGCATGGGCAATGTGATGGTTCGTTCGGACGGCACTCCCGGTCTTATTGACTTCCAGGCTTCCCTCTATACGGGTTGGATGCCGTCATTTGTGCGGCGCTTCCTAGAGGACATCGATATGTCGGGAGCTTTCAAAAAATGGCTTCAGTTTCAGCCCGAAGCGATGGGTGAGGAGCGCCGCGGAGAGCTTGAGCGCATCAACCGTCTTCGCAGGTTCTGGATCTTCCGAGGGTACTTCGGTTTAAAGAGACGCTAGCGCGGAAACTGTGCCCAGGAAAGGCTGCCGGGGATCGCATCAGACTCCCTGCGGCTTTTTTGTCGCCATTTTCTGCCGTTTCCGTTAAGATAGCGGCACATTTCATGCGTCCGGCTTCCGCCGGTCCGCGCCTCATTTTCCCTTTATCAGTTCATGCACGATGTGTCCGGACGAGACCTGCGTTCTCCGGCCGCCGTCGTCATGCCCGGAGTAGTCACCAAACCATGGCTCAGTATGTTTTTACGATGAACCGCGTCGGGAAGATTGTCCCGCCGAAGCGTCAGATTCTTAAGGACATTTCCCTTTCGTTCTTCCCTGGCGCCAAGATCGGCGTCCTAGGCCTCAACGGCGCAGGCAAGTCCACGCTCCTCAAGATCATGGCGGGCGTTGACAAGGACATCGAAGGCGAAGCCATTCCGATGGCCGGCATCAACATCGGCTATCTGCCTCAGGAGCCGGCGCTGGATCCGGCCAAGACCGTGCGTGAAACCGTAGAGGAAGGCATGGGCGAGGTGATGCAGGCTCAGGAAAAGCTCAATGCCGTTTATGACGCTTATGCAGATCCCGATGCTGACTTCGATGCGCTTGCTGCCGAACAGGCCCGCCTTGAAGCCATCATTGCCGCCGCCGGCACGAATGTCGAGACCCAGATGGAAATTGCCGCCGACGCTCTTCGTCTGCCGCCTTGGGATGCCGTGATCGGCAACCTTTCCGGTGGTGAAAAGCGCCGTGTTGCTCTCTGCCGTCTGTTGCTTTCCCGCCCCGACATGCTTCTGCTTGACGAACCGACCAACCATCTTGACGCTGAGTCCGTTGAGTGGCTTGAGCAGTTCCTGCATCGCTTCCCGGGAACCGTTGTTGCCGTGACCCATGACCGCTACTTCCTCGACAATGCGGCTGAATGGATTCTCGAGCTCGACCGCGGTGAGGGCATTCCTTGGAAGGGCAATTATTCCTCCTGGCTTGATCAGAAGGAAAAGCGCCTTGAAATTGAAAAGCGTCAGGAAGACGCCCGCATGAAGGCGGTCAAGCACGAGCTTGAATGGGTTCGCCAGAACCCGAAGGGCCGTCAGGCAAAGTCCAAGGCTCGCATTGCGCGCTTTGAAGAGCTTTCGAGCGTTGAATATCAGCAGCGCAACGAAACGAACGAGATTTTCATTCCTGTGGCCGAACGTCTGGGCAATGATGTCATCGAGTTCAACCACGTCTCAAAGGGATTTGGCGATCGCCTCCTTATCGACGACTTGTCCTTCCGTATTCCGGCCGGCGCCATTGTGGGTGTTATCGGTCCGAACGGCGCCGGCAAGTCCACGCTCTTCAAGATGATCACCGGTCGCGAACAGCCCGACAGCGGCGAAATCAAGATCGGCACCACGGTGCAGCTTGCTGCCGTTGATCAGATGCGCGATTCGCTTCCGAATGACAAGACGGCTTTTGATGCCGTGGCTGACGGTCAGGATATTCTTCAGGTGGGCAAATTCACCATGTCGAGCCGCGCCTATCTCGGCCGCTTCAACTTTAAGGGCGGTGATCAGCAGAAGCTCGTCGGCACGCTTTCGGGTGGTGAACGCGGCCGTTTGCATCTTGCAAAGACGCTGCTCGCCGGCGGCAATGTGCTTCTGCTTGACGAACCGTCGAACGACCTCGACGTTGAAACGCTTCGCGCTCTTGAGGAAGCTCTTCTCGAATTCGCCGGCTGTGCTCTTGTGACGTCTCATGACCGCTGGTTCCTTGACCGTATCGCGACGCACATCCTCGCTTTCGAAGGCGATTCCCGCGTTGTGTTCTTCGACGGAAACTACAACGAGTATGAAGCCGACAAGCGCCGTCGTCTCGGCGAAGAAGCTTGCCAGCCCAAGCGACTCCGCTTCAAGCCGCTCAAGCACTGATGAGGGAATATGTCCGGCCGCAAGGCCAGACTGCCTGTGCGATGACCGTTCATCTGCTGACATCTGCAAAAAAGCCTCTGCTGGACTTCGTGCGGCAGAGGCTTTTGTCGATCGGTTCCCGGAGGCGGGATGCCGTGCTTGTACCTGTGAGCGAAGAGGATGCCGCAGCTGTGGCTGACATGCTGGGACTGGTGCTTCAGGATCGAGCATTTTCTTCAATGCCGGGGCTCCACGTTCTGTCGTGCGGCGGGACAAGGCTTGTCCTTGTTCGAGCGGATACGGCTTCGCAGGCTCTCCGGGAAATGACGACCGTTCCCGACATCCTCGTCTCGATGCCAGAGGATGTCAATGGCGGACTTCGTCGCTTTTTTTTGGGGAAAACACGTCTGGTCACCCCTTCTCCGCTCACGCGTGTTCCCGGATTTCTGGAGCCTGATGGTGAGGGGTGGCGGCTGCGAGGATGTCAGGCTGAAAAGCCGGTTGCTGACGCTTCTGATCGTGTGCTGATTGTGGGAGCCGGGCTTGCTGGGGCTATGACGACGTGGGAATTGTCTTTGCGCGGCTGTCGGTCCGTTGTCGTTGATGCAGGATTCGTGCCGGGAAGCGGAGCGTCCGCTCTCTATGCCGGACTGATTCATCCTCATTGGCAGGCATCGGATTCGCCGCTCTTTCAGCTTACGCGTGCGGGCTTTGAGGCCATGACGCAGACATTGCCGGATTTTCCTGAGGCCTTCATTCCGACAGGTGTGGTGGATGCTGCATCGTCTGACGAGGAGTACGAAAAATGGCGGGAGGCCGCCGCTTCCGATCGTCCGGTGCATTTGCCGGAGGATTTTGCTTCGATGCTTGAGCGACAAGAGGCTTCGTCGAGAACGGGGCTCGAACTCTTGCGAGGCGGCTGGCTTTATCCGAAGGCAGGGCTCGTACATGCGGGACGCTTTGCAAGAAGTCTTTTGAAGGAAAGCGGTGCTGAAGTGCTGACGAATATGTCCGTGCGCCTTGCGAGACGAGACGGCATGTGGGAGGCGGTGAATGCTTCGGGCGCCATTGTTGCGAAAGCGTCTCGTGCGGTTGTGTGTGCTGCTTTGGAAACGCCTTCAGTGCTGGGATTGCCGCGTGAAACAATGGGGCTGAGTCCACTTTATGGACGCATATCGCTTCTTCGCGAAACGGATTTGTCGGAGTTGCGATGCGCGCTTACCGGCGACGGCTATGTTGCAAAAACGGAGGGGTTCTGCGCCGTGGGGGCGACGTACGAGCCTGGGGAAGCGCCCTGCGTGACGGTGAACGAGGCTCACGAGCATAATCTTTCGACTTTCAACAAGCTTATGGGGTTGCGCCCGGATGTGTTGGCGTCGAGCTTTTATGAGGGCGTTCGGGCCGTGCCGGCAGATCGAATGCCGCTGGCAGGCCGAGGCTGGACGACATCTGAGATTGACGGGCTTTCCTTCAAAGGGGTGCCGGAGGTCGGTTCGATTCCGCGCGCGGAGGGACTTTGGATTTGTGCGGGCTTTGGTTCGCGCGGGCTGACTTGGGGGCTGGCTTGTGCGCGGCATGTGGCGGCCGATGTGACGGGCGACATTCAGATGCTTCCGAAATCGCTGGCAGTCAAGCTTGATCCCGCACGCTTTCTTCCCAAGCTTTTGGTCAAATGAAAATTCAAAAGGGACGCTCCAAGGAGGATCGTCCCTTTATTTGATTAATGTTGAGGCTGATTACTTCTTGCCGCAGCACTGCTTGTATTTCTTGCCGCTGCCGCAGGGGCAGAGGTCGTTTCGGCCTACGCGCGGCTCCTCACGAACGACGGGCTTGTTCGGGTCGATGAGCTGCTTGAGGTCGAAGACGGCCTTGACGAGGTCGTAAAGGGCGTCCTCAAGGTTCTTCGGCATCGGACCGCTGCGGTATTCCTTGACGAATTCCTCAGCTTCTTCGGGAGTGTCGAAGTCTTCGGGAGAAATGTTGCGGATGATCGGAGTGGCGAGAGAGCTGACTTCTTCGTCGGCGATCAGTTCTTCCGGCCAGTGCATCATGCCGAAGAAGAAGCCGGAGGCCCAAGGTTCGAGGGCTTCAATGCCTTCCTCGTTGGTGATGACTTCATCGTTTTCATCAACAAGCGGGAAAATGACCGGATCGAGTCCGCCCTTGGCAGCCAGGGCGGCTTGAATTTCCTTGAGTCGGATGTCGAGCAGTTCAATAATGCGGTCGTCTTCGGGCAGGGCGGCGGGGTCGCCTTCCTCGCTGAAAATGTACGGGTAGACGTCGTGCTTGCTCGGGTGTTCGGGATTAAGTGCGTGGGCGGCAAGGAAGCCGTCGATTACGCCGGCGTCCATCACGCCGTCGCTGTTGAGTGCGTCGATGCGCTGCTGAAGCTCTTCAACGAGCTCGGTGTCCATCTGCTTTTCGTTCGCCATTTCTGAGGTTCCGGTTGGGGATTGATGATGGCGCTATCTTAACAAAGCAAGGCATGGCCTGCATGAGTCCGGAGCCGTAACGGAATCTTTCATGCAGGGGGGATGGTGCAACATATCTGCGAGAATATGAAGCAATTTTTGAATTTCCAGCATGGGACGCACAATGCTCGATTGGATTTATTTGCTTCAAGCCGCTTTTCTCGGTATCGTCGAGGGCTTGACTGAATTTCTGCCTGTCAGCTCAACAGGCCACTTGATCGTGGCAGCCGACCTGGTGGAATTTAATAATGAGACATCGGACACTTTTGTTGTTGCCATTCAGGCCGGAGCAATTTTCGCGGTCTGCTGGTACTACAGAATGCGCATCATTCGAGTGCTTCGCGGTCTATTTTCGGATCCTGTTCAGCAACGTCTGGCCTTGAACACGATTGTGGCTTTCCTGCCGGCTGCCGCAATCGGCGTTTTGGTATCCGATCTGCTCAAGACTTATCTGTTCAATCCGGTTACGGTGGCGGCCGCGCTTGTGGTGGGCGGATTCATCATTCTTTATGTCGAGCGCCGTCAGAAGAGGTTCGGCATCGAGCCGCGCGTAAAGGAAATGGACGACATGACTTGGAAGGATGCGCTTAAGGTCGGCATTGCTCAATGCTTTGCGATGATTCCCGGCACAAGCCGCTCGGGTGCCACAATCATTGGCGGCTTGATCTTCGGCCTGTCGCGCAAGGCCGCTACTGAATTCTCATTCTTTCTCGCAATTCCGACTATTTTTGGTGCAACGGTCTGGGACCTTTGGCAGTCGAGGGAGTTGATTGCCTCCGTCAATCTGCCGGGACTGGCGGTCGGGACGGTAGTTTCCTTCTTCTCTGCGCTTGTTGTCGTGCATTGGTTGATCCGGTTTGTTTCGCGGCACGACTTTCGAGGATTTGGATGGTACCGCATTATTTTTGGCGGCGTGATCCTTGTTACTTGGGCGACAGGTGTTGTTGAATGGTAAGAATAGGTTGATAAAAAAAGCGCGTTCCTCCGAGAGGACGCGCTTTTTTTGGCTCTTCTGGACTTTTGGGGAAATTAGGGTTCCCCGTGCCGCAAGCCCCAGCATAGAAACTAACCAA
>CAKQKT010000041.1 GCA_934249275.1 uncultured Sutterella sp.
CTCATATACTGCAGAATGCGGCCGGACTGGTCGAAGCCGTAGTACCGGTAGCCGCTGGCGCGCTGGTTGACGTCAATAAGACCGCTTTCCTGATAGTGCTTCAGGAATTCGGAAGTCACGCCCAGATAGCGGGCAAAATCGCCGATTCGGTATTGGCGGCAGTCCGTCGTTTTCTTTTTCGTTGCCATGAGGAAAGCCTGATGTTGAGGGAACTCTGTCTTTTCATTCTCTCATGATCGGACGCCGAGCGCAGAATCGCCCGATTCACATTGTCTTCTCCGTCTTTCCATCTTGCATTTCGCGCAAAACAACTTTGCCCGCAAGATGATTTTCCCGTGAACTCTCCTTTGTTAGATTGACTTCCGACCAATCGGGATCATCCCGAAAACCGACCAACCTCAAAGGAGAAATACATGAAGAAGCTCGCTCTGGCGCTCCTTGCCTCGCTTGCGCTTTCGACCGGCGCTCACGCGCTTGAAACAGGCGTGGCGCCCAAGATCACCGAACTCGGCATCTCGAATCCGACGACCGGCCTCTACGTCGGCAATTCCTACTCGTTTTACAACTGCGGCGTACACGGCTACGTCCGCGGCTTCACCCGCGCGGCCAACCGCACCTGGAAGGCGCGCCTGCAGACCATCAGCTCGGGCATGCTGAGCTACCACAACGTCGAGAACTATCTGTCGCCTCACGAGATGGATCCGTACGTCGTCAAAGGCACCGACAAGATGTTCGACGTCGTCTTTCTGCAGGCCATGTCGACCGAACCCATTGCCAAGACTCGCATTGAGACCTTCAGAAAATATCTCAAGCAGCATGTCGAAACAATCCGCGCCAAGGGCTCCGTCCCTGTAGTGGTCGACACGTGGGCACGCGCCGACAAGATGGACAAGGATACGCGCCGCCTTGCCGACAGCATCATCACCGAAGCCAACAGGAACAACGCCGTTGTTCTGCCCGTGGGCCTTGCCTTCGCCGAAAGCCTGAAGGAGCGTCCGGACCTCATCCTTCATCAGGCCGACAAGAGCCATCCGACCGCCGCGGGCTCCTATCTCTACGGCGCGCTCGTCTACTCGCTCCTCTTCAAGGCCTCTCCCGAAGGACTCGACTTCCTCGGCGAATGCGAAAAGCCCCTCAAGCCTGAAGACGCCGCCTATCTGCAAAAGCTTGCCTGGCGCGTTGCGACCGAATTCTACGGCTGGAAATAACGAACGAATTGAAAAGGAACTTCATCATGACTCACCGTCTTCTTCCGATTGCGGTTGTGACCGCCGCAGCATTCGCCTCCATGACCGCAGGCGCCGCCAACGTTGACGTCTACGGCATCGTCGACACAGGCCTTCACTATTCGAAGGCCGACAGCGGCGACACGACCGTCACCATGGACTCCGGCATTACCAAGGGCTCCCGCGTGGGCCTCATCGGCTCCGAGGATCTCGGCGGCGGATACAAGGCCGTCTTCAATCTGGAAACCGGCTTCACCGTTGACGACGGTGCCCTTGACAACACGAAGAACCGCCTATTCAACCGCAACGCCTACCTCGGCCTCGTCACGCCCTACGGCGAAGTCCGCTTCGGCCGTCAGGGCGCGCTCGGCTCCGGCGTCAACGGCTCCGTCTTTCTGAATTCGTTCACGGTCTTCGGCAATCTCTACAAGGAAGCCCAGGCGCTTCAGATCATCAATCATCAGGTCATGCGCGCCGACAACATGATCCGCTACGAGTCGCCCAGCATGGCCGGCCTCACGCTCTACGGCGAATATTCCAACGGCGTGGACGGCGACGACGCCGTTCCGAGCTCTAAGCGCGACCGCTTTGCCGCCGTCGCCGCCCAATACCGCCGCGGACCGCTGCGCCTCGTCTTCGTTGCGGACAACTACTTCTACCAGCGCGGGACGAGCTTCTACAACCGCGACGACTCCCGGACCTACAATCTCGGCATTCGCTGGAAGATCGACGATCTGACGCTCTACGGCGCCTATCAGTACGGCAGCAACGTTGAAAAGGTCGGCAACCAGATGACGCGCTACAAGAAGACCGACACCAACGCCACCAAGTACGGCAACGAAGGCTTCGACAGCCATGCCGTCGTGCTCGGCGCCGTCTATGACGTCTTCGGCGGCAGGCTCAAGATGCAGACCGGGTACGCCACGGGCGACAACGACACCTTCAAGGTCAGGGCCAGCTCCGGCAAGCGCACCGACGTGAAGGTCGAAGCTGACGTCTGGCAGCTTGCGCTCGGCTACGACTATCCGCTCAGCAAGCGCACGTATGTCTACGCCGCCGCATCCTACGTCGACCGCACCTACAAGGAGGACGGACAGAAAGTCTTCGGCGCCAAGAAGACGGACACGGTCCGGGCGGCCATGCTCGGCATCTGCCACGCCTTCTGACAAGCGTCGGACAGCCTCGCGCAGGGTGCTTCCTCATCGCAGTCGGAAGCTTCCTGCGCCCGAGGCCTGTCTGGAAAGCCGCTTCGATCAGCGGCTCCGCCGTCTCGTTTCAGTAAACCGTATCTCTGTTCGGTCAAAGGGCGGATTGTCGGGCGGGAGTCCCACGACGGAGCTCACCGCCTTCTCATAGCCCGCAAACGTACTGCGCATCATGGCCGCAAACCATTCGAAGAAGATGCGCACGCGCTTCATGTGCCAGGCATCCCGGTTCGTCACGACAAAGCACTCGACGGGCGGACGGGACCAGCCCGGCAGAATCGGCACGAGCCTGCCTTCGGCCAGGTCCTCGTGAATCTGGACGAGCGGCATGTCGGCCGCCACGCCCATGCCCGCGAGCACCGCCTCGCGGATGGCGAGCACGTCGGTCGAGCGCACCGCCGTTCCGTACTCCACCGGAGCGCTCGTCTCTCCTCGATAAAGCACCTTCGTCTCGGGCCTCACGGGACCCGAGTAGATGTATCCGCGGTGGTTCTTGAGCTGCTCGGGCGTGACCGGCAGGCCGTTTCTGCTGATGTACTCGGGACTCGCCACGGGCAGGTACACATTCCGGCCGCGACTTACGTATACAAGGCCGGGCATCGTCGGCTCGCCCGTCAGAACGGCCACGTCGACGAAGCCCTTGGCCACATCGGCCTCCGTTCCGCCCGTCTGAATATCCACTGAAATCCCCGGATGCGCCTCTGTAAACATCCGGATGAAGGGCACCAGCCGCCGGGTGGCGAAGCCCGGCGCGGAAGAGAGCCTCACGCGGCCCGCCAGCGCCCGGTTGTCGTCGACGAGCGCCTCCATCAGTGCGTCGTGCGCCCGGAGGATCGTCTCCATTCTCTTCAAGGCGGTTTTGCCCGCATCGGTAAGCTGCAGAGGCCGCGTGTTGTGGCGGATCAGCTCGCATCCGAGCGCCTTCTCGAGTCCTGCAATGGACCGCGACAAGCTTGAAACCTCAACGTCAAGCGCCTTGGCGGCGGAGGTGAGCGTGCCGCTTCTTGCAAAGGTCACGAAGGCCCGCCAGGCCGTCAGATCATCCGTTCTGCTCATGAGGACCATTCCTAAAATCCGGTTGAGTTGCAACGCCAATCATAAGGAGTCGCTCGCCTTTAAGCGATCCCCTTATTTTGCGATTCACGCAAAGTAGTTTTGCTTCAACAGGTGTTGTGAACACTCCCGCGCAACGTCAAACTCTCACCGTCGTCAACGCACAACGGCTCATGACCGGAGCCGCAAAAAGGACCATTACATGAAAAAGGACGAATTCTTCTGGCTCAACGCCATCAACCGCGCGACCGTCGTCACGGGCCTGCGCAACGGCCAGTTCGGCGAAGATCTTGCCAAACAGGCCGCCGCCGGCATTGCCGCGGTCGAAGCTCAGGGAGACGCAGATCCCTCGCTTCGCGTCAAGAGCTACATCGCTTGGGAGCCGATGCTCATCAAGGCCGCAGGCCAGAGCGTGACCGCCATTCACGCCGGCCGCTCCAGCCAGGACATCCTCTCCACGCAGCGCACCGCCATTCTTCGCGACGAAACGCTTGAGTTCGCCGCCGGGCTCGAGGACGTGATCGGCGATCTGCTTGAACTAGCCGACCGCCACCGCGACACGATCGTGCCGAGCTACACGAACGGCGTCGCCGCGCAGCCCACCTCCTATGCACACTATCTGCTTGGCATTGCCGCATCGCTCCTTCGCGTCCGCGAGCGCCTTTCCGAAGGCTATGCCCGCTTCAACATGTCCGCCATGGGCGCTACGGTGCTCAACGGCACGGGCTGGCCGCTTGACCGCGATGCGATGGCGCACGCCCTCGGCTTCCCGCGTCCCGTAGAAAATGCGCTTGACGCGACGAGCCTCGCGCCCGTCGACATGCCGCTCGAGGTCGCCTCGGAGCTCGCCGCCGCGGCCGTCCGCATCGGCTCGATGATCAACGACATCATGGTTCAGTACGCGCAGCCGCGTCCCTGGATCATCCTGCAGGAAGGCGGCGAAAACACCTACGTCTCCTCCGCCATGCCGCAGAAGCGCAATCCGGGCCTCATGAACACCTGCCGCGAGGACTGCTCGGACGTCATCGGCGAGATGAACGCGGCCTTCCTTCGCGCGCACAACGTCGTGCCCGGCATGGTCGACGGCAAGCGCGTCGAGAAGAACGCCCGCATGATGAAGACCGCCATGACGATGCTCGCGCGATTCCGCAAGGTGCTCGCAGCCCTCACGATCAACCCGGCCCGCGCGCTTGAAGAGCTCAACAGCGACTGGACGGCCTCCCAGGAAATCGCCGATCGCCTGATGCGCGACCACGGCCTGCCCTTCCGCATCGGCCACCACATGGCGAGCCGCATGGTGGGCTGGGCGCGCGCCAACAACGTTCTTCCGCTCGACTTCCCGTACGCCGAGATGCAGCGCATCTACCGCGAGGAAATCGCCGAAGAGTACCCGGAGGGCCCCGCCGAGCTTCCGATGAGCGAAGCCGAATTCCATGCCGCGCTCGACCCTCGCAGCATCGTGGCCGCCCGCCGCACCGCGGGCAGCGCCTCGCCCGCCGAAGTCGCGAAGATGCTCGACGCCGGCCGCGCGCGCCTCACCGCCTTCCGAACCTCTCGCGAATCCGAAGAGGCCCGCATCGCCCAGGCGCTCGAATCCCTCGACGAAGCCTTCGCGAAGCTCCTCTGACCATCCTTCCGTTCCAACCGAAACACCGACCATAAAATTTGGAGAACCACATCATGCAATCACTACTGCCCTGGATTGCGGTCGCCGTGACGATCGTCGCGGGCTGGGCGCTCATCAAGCGCTATCAGACGCACATGGTCCTGCTCTTTGCAGGTCTCGTCCTGCTGCTCTGCGCGGCGGGCCTCACCGACGCCTCCTTCCTGCCCAAGGGCGTCAAGCCGTCGGGCTTCTTCCTCTTCGACATTTTCAACACGCTCAAGAGCATCGCCACCAAGCAGAGCTCCGGCATCGGCTTCCTCATCATGACCGCCGGCGGCTTTGCGGCCTACATGGACCGCATCGGCGCCGCACGCGCGCTCGTCGACATCGCCGTCAAGCCGCTCAGCATGCTCAAGGCGCCGTATCTCGTCCTCGTGGGCGGCTACATCGTCGGCCAGGTCCTCGTGATGGTCATTCCGTCCGCGGCAGGCCTCGCCATGCTGCTGCTCGTCGCGCTCTTCCCGATCCTCAAGGCCGTGGGCACCTCCGCCGCCTCGGCCGCGGCCGTCATCGGCACGTCCGCCGGCATGACCTTCGCGCCGACCGCCGGCACCGCCAACCTTGCCGCCAAGGTCGCGAACCTCGACCCGATCATCTATCTCGTCCAGTACCAGCTCGTCATTGCCGTTCCGACGATCATCGTCGTGTGCGTCGCCCACTACTTCGTGCAGCGCTACTACGACAAGAAGAACGACGATGTCTACGCCGAAGCGGCCGAAGTGAAGGCCTCCGACGCACCCGCGGCCCCGAAGTGGTACGCCGTCTTCCCGGTGCTGCCGATCGTCCTGCTGATCGTCTTCTCGAAGCTCGTCGTCTCGTCCATCAAGCTTGACACGATCTCCGCGCTCTTCATGGTCTGGACCGGCGTCGTCATCATCGAAATCATCCGCACGAAGTCCGTCAAGAAGGTCTTCAAGGACGCCATGGCCATGTTCCAGTCCATGGGCAAGATGTTCGCCGGCATCGTCGCGCTGATCATCTGCGCCGAATTCTTCGCCACCGGCCTCAAGGTCTCCGGCCTCATCGACGCGCTCATCAACTCCGCCCACGGCATCGGCGCGGGCATGGGCGTCATGACCGTGATCCTCACGGCCATCGTCTCCGCCGTCACCTTCCTCACCGGCTCCGGCGTCGGCGCCTACTCGTCCTTTGCCTCGCTCGCTCCCGACGTTGCCGCAGGCCTCGGCGGCTCCGTCGCCGCCCTCGTCACGCCGATGCAGTTCGCCTCCGGCATGCTCCGCGCCATGAGCCCGGTCGCAGGCGTCATCATCGCCGTCGCGGGCGCCGCAGGCATCTCGCCCATGGCCGTCGTGCGCCGCACCTGGATTCCGATGACCGCCGGCATGATCGCCACGCTCGTCGCGAACATGATCTTCTTCGGATAACCCAATAACAAAACGCTCCTCGGCGGCCGGCCGTTCGAATCCTTTCGGACGGCCGGCCTTCCTTTTTTCGGATAAAAAGCGGCTCCGTTTCCATAAGCCGGAAACAGAGCCAAAACAAAGCCCGCCGGCACCGGAACCTGTCGTGCAGGCGAGCTTTTCCCCGTCCCGCGGCCGCTTAAGCAGCCGCCGGACAGACGACTTCGAAAATCTAGCGATCAGACCAATACGGCGCCGCTCATGCCGGAAGTGACGAGCTTCGCGTAGCGGGAGAGATAGCCCGTCGTGATGCGCGGCGCGCGCGGCTTCCAGGCAGCCCTGCGGCGGGCGAGCTCCTCGTCGGAGACGTCGACGCTGATCGTGTTATCGGGAATGTTGATCGTGAGCACGTCGCCTTCCTCAAGCAGGCCGATCGGGCCGCCCACGGCGGCTTCGGGCGAGACGTGGCCGATGGCGGCGCCGCGGGTTGCGCCCGAGAAGCGACCGTCGGTGATGAGCGCGACGCAGCCGCCCAGACCCGAGCCCATGATGGCGGACGTCGGATTGAGCATCTCGCGCATGCCCGGACCGCCCTTCGGGCCTTCGTAGCGAATGACGACGACGTCGCCCGGATTGATGCGGCCGCCGTAGATGGCGTCAAGGGCATCCTCCTCGCAGTCGAAGACGCGGGCCGGACCCGTGTGCTTGAGCATTTCGGGCGCCACGGCCGAGCGCTTCACGACGCAGCCGTCGGGCGCAACATTGCCCTTCAGGACGGCGATGCCGCCTTCCTTCGAGAACGGGTTCGAGAGCGGACGAATGACTTCCTCGTCCAGGATTTCATGGCCCGCGATGTTTTCGGCAATGGTCTTCCCGGTCACGGTCTTGAGACCGGTGTGCAGGAGGCCCGCCTTCGCAAGTTCGTTCATGACGGCGGGAATGCCGCCCGCCTCGTCGAGCTCCTCGATGTAGCGGTGGCCGGCGGGCGCCAGATGGCAGAGGTTCGGCGTGCGGGCGCTGATGGCGTTCGCCTCCGTCAGATCAAGCTCGAAACCGCATTCGTGCGCGATGGCCGGAAGGTGCAGCATGGAATTCGTCGAGCAGCCGAGCGCCATGTCGACGGTAAGCGCGTTTTCGAACGCCTCCTTCGTCATGATGTCGCGCGGGCAGACGTTGTTCTTCACCAGCTCCATCACCGCAAGGCCCGCCTCCTTGGCGAGGCGGTAGCGCGCGGACATGACGGCCGGAATCGTGCCGTTGCCCGGAAGGGCCATGCCGAGCACTTCGGTGAGGCAGTTCATCGAGTTGGCCGTAAACATGCCCGAACACGAGCCGCAGGTCGGACAGGACTTGTTCTCAAGCTCGATGAAGGTCTTTTCGTCGATCTGGCCCGTTCTGAAACGGCTCACGCCTTCGGAGATGTCGGAATAGGAAAGCTTTTTGCCGCAGGCGCGGCCGGCAAGCATCGCGCCGCCCGAAATCACGATGCTCGGGATGTTGAGGCGCGCGGCCGCCATAAGAAGGCCGGGAACGTTCTTGTCGCAGGCCGCCACCATCACGAGGCCGTCGAACGGATGCGCCGTGGCCATGGCCTCGACGCTGTCGGCGATGAGTTCGCGGGAGACGAGCGAATACTTCATGCCCTTGTGGCCCATTGCCAGGCCGTCGCAGACGGCGATCGCGGGAAAGACGATGGGCACGCCGCCGCCCAGGGCCACGCCCTGCTTCACGGCGTCCGTAATCTTGTCAAGAAAGACGTGGCCCGGCACGATGTCGTTCTGCGAGGAAACGACGCCGATGAGGGGGCGCTCTATTTCCGCATCGCAGAGACCGAGAGCCTTGAGAAGCGCGCGCTGGGGAGCGGCGTTGATGCCTTTCTTGAGAGGATCCGAACGCATGAATGTTTTCCTGTATTGAATGAAAAAATGTGTGCGGGAGGCCTTTTAAAGCCCGTTCATTCATTCTATGGAAAGCGAAAAAATGATTCCGCCGCATCTAGTAGACATCTCCTAGGAGAAACAGCCCATGCGCCTGAAGAAAAGTCAACGGATGCTCAAATATCACAAAATGCAGGCCCCCCAAGGCATGTTCACCTCATCGGGCTTCGGCGGAAAGGCGAGGCGCGATAACTTTTGGAATCGGTCGTAGAATGGTTGAACCATTCCGAGAACCATGCCGCCAGGGCACCGCAGACATCCGGGAGCGCTCATGAACTTTTCGCCGCTTCAGCTTCACTATCCGCCGCTAGCCGATCTCGGCGAGCGGGCCGAAGGCCTCTTTCGCGACCGCAACTATCGTGAAAGCACGCAGGTCATGCGACAGTTTGCCGAGGGCGTGCTTCGCACGATCCTCAAGGACAACGCGCTTTCCTACTCGGAGATGATGCGCACGCCGCTCGTGCAGCAGCTCGCCGACAGCGTGACGTACGAATACTTCCGCCGCATTCGCGAAATCGGCAACGCAGCCTCGCACTTCCGCCTCGGACAGACGCCCGCGCTCATGGAAAATGCCGATCACCACTATCTCGTGCGCACGGCGGAGGATGCCGCCGAATGCCTCAAGTACGGCCACGGCATTGCGGTCTGGCTCATGTCGCTCAAGGACAGGGAGTTCGACTACCCGGCCTTTCGTCCGCTCGCCGCTCCTCGGACTCGAGCCGCCGCAGGCGATGCCAAGCCCGTCTTCAATGCGGACCAGCAGGCGGCGATCGAGCTCTCCCGCGGCCGCCATCTGGTTCTTGCGCCTCCGGGCTGCGGCAAGACCGCCATTCTCACGGAACGCATCGGACACGCGCTCAAGGCGGGCGTGAATCTCTCCGACATGCTCTGCCTCACCTTCACGAACCGCGCGGCCCGCGGGATGAGGGAGCGCATCGACGAGCGCTTTGCGGGCAAGAACATGGACGCGCTCTACGTCGGCAACCTTCACCGCTTCTGCTCGCGCCTTCTCTTTGAAAACGGCGTCGTCTCCGAAATCGCCACGATTCTCGACGAAGACGACGTGCACGACGTGATCGAGGGACTGCTCATCGAGAGCCTCCCCGACGGAGCGCCCTCCATTCCCCTGCCCTCGGACGCCGCCGGCTATATCGCGGGCCGCGCCGCACAGCTCTATCAGGACGACCACGGCTTCCCCGAGGAGACGCGCCTTCGCACGCCGTTCCTCGAAGTTTCGGACAGGAACCGTGAAACGCTTCAGGCCTTCGGGCTTCTGAGGCATGACAACATCAGGCACAGCATCGAGCTTGACCATGCGGCAATCGACGCCGCCGCCAGGCGCTATCTCGACTACAAGGCTCCGCAGCAGCTCCTCGACTTCAACGACCTGCTCCTTCGCGCATGGGTCTGGCTCACCGAGAATCCCGAAGCCCGCAGGCACTACGCCTGGATTCAGGTCGACGAAGTGCAGGACCTCTCGCCCCTGCAGCTCGACCTCGTCACCCGGCTCTGGGACGACTCGAGCGACAAAAGCGTCTGCGTCTATTTCGGCGACGAGCAACAGGCAATCTTCTCCTTCATGGGCGCGAAGCTCGAGACGCTGATGGCGCTTCGCAAGACGCATGAGATTCACCGTCTCTACAGGAACTTCCGCTCGCCCGACTATCTGCTCGACATGTTCAACACGTTCGCCGAACGGGAGCTCGAGTGCAATCCGGCCTTCCTTCCGAAGGCGGAAAAGTCGGCCGCAAAGCCCGACGGCGCGCTTCGCATCATCCGCACGGCCTCGCAAGGCTCGCAGATCGGGCTCATGTGCGACCTCGTGCGCGAGCGAAAGCCCGACGAAACAACAGCCGTCATCGTGCCGAGCAACAAGCAGGCCGACGACATCAGCGCGGTCCTGAAGGAGCGCGACATCGAGCACTTCAAGATTTCGGGCAGCGACATCTTCAGGCAGAACATCCTCAAGGCCGCCAAGGCCTATCTGAGCGTTCTGAAGGACGACTTCCGAAGCGCCCCGTGGGCCCAGCTCGTCTATCGCCTCAGCACGAAGAAGCAGCTATCCCTCAAGAGAATCCGCGACTATCTCGCCCTTGAATTCCCCAAGCGCGGGCTTCTCGCCTCCGACCTCATGCTCTACAGCACCCGCAGCAAGGACGAGCCCGTGAGCGCGCTCGAAGACTTCGCGCGAGCCTACGAGGGCGAGCTCGTCGTCTTCGACACGGAAACGACCGGGCTCGACATCGGCCTTGACGAAGTGATCCAGATCGCCGCAGTGAAGCTGCGCAGCGGCGAAATCGTCGACCGTCTCGTGCTCTATCTGGAAACCCGGCGCGAAATTCCGAAGATGCTCGGGAACATTCCGAACCCGATGCTCGAAGAGTACGAAGCCCACCGCGCCGAGCTCGTCACGCCCGAAGCGGGCTTCAACGCCTTCCTCGACTTCGTGGGCTATGCGCCGGTCGTTGGCCACAACGTCGAATACGACGCCAACATCGTGAACGCCCAGTACGCCGTTCTCAAGGACCAGCTCCGCCGCATGCGCGCGAGCGGCACCGGACGCGACCTCGAGGTCAACCGCACCGAGCTCGTGCGGCGCTTCGACACGCTCAAGCTCTCCCACGCGCTCGAGCCCGCGATTCTCAAGGCGGCGGGCCTCAGAAAGCTTCCGTCCCACAAGCTCAAGGATCTCATCGCCGTTCTCGGACTTGAAGGGAGCAACACCCACAAGGCCGACGACGACGTCGAGGCAACCGTGAGCCTGCTCCGATGGTTCCACGAACAGGCCGGTCCGCTCGTTGCGAATCAGCGCAAGTTCCTTTCGAACCCGAGCATCATGCGCATGTCCGACTCGCTCAGGTCCACCGTTCTGCCGATGTTCCTCGAGCACCGCAACCTGATGTACCGACGCATGCCGGCCGCGGACGAGGCGATTCTCGTGCAGGTCTTCCGCCAGTTCATCGAGACGCTCCCCAACTACACGGACGATCCGCTTCAAATCGACAACATCCGCAAGAAGCTGCCGCTCATCTACGAATATCTCGACAAGGTCCTCGTCGACGTGCGCACGCAGCCCACGCTCTACGCCCAGCTGCAGCGCAATCTCGTGCAGATCAACTCCCTCAAGGAGCCCGACCTCTGCTCGAGCGGCATCGTGCGCGACCGCGTCTTCATCTCCACGGTCCACAAGGCCAAGGGACTGGAATTCGACAACGTGATCATTACGGACGTCAAAAACGGCACCTACCCGTTCTTCAAGAGCCACGGCAAGGCCGAGCAGCTCGAGGACGCCCGCAAGCTCTACGTCGCTCTCACCCGAACAAAGCGCACGCTCGTTCTGACGGCGCCGGCGACGACCGATTGGGGACGTCCCATCTCGCTCTCCCGATTCGTCGACCCGATCGAAGGCTATTTCGAAAGGTACCGCGGCTAAGCCGCATCCGAAACCGCGATCAGAAAAAAGCGGTGCGCCGGGAATCCCGGGCGCACCGCTCTCTTTTTCACCGAACCGGGCTCTCGATCATGCGGGCTCGGCCGCGAGCGCCTCGCGCTCCTCGAACTTTCTCTTGATCTTCCTGGTGAGCCGCACGTAGAGGATGAGAAGCGGCACGACCGTCACGGCCCAGCTGACCGGATAGACGATCATCAGGGTCAGGTACTTGGGGCTCGCCACAAAGACCGTGTACACCCAGATCAGGCGCACGGTGCACACGCAGATGAGCGTCGCCATGGCGGGCGGCATCGAATAGCCGTAGCCTCGCATGGCGCTCGAGGAAACCTCCATCAGGACGCTGATGGGCTCGAACGAAGCCACCCAGAAGATGCGGACCATCGCAAGCTCGATGACGGTCGGCACATCCGTGAAGAGACCGAGCAGCGTGCGGCCGAACACGAGGACGAGCACCGCCAGCAGACAGGTTCCGACCATGTTGAGCCCCACGGCCACGTAGGTCGCGCGCTTGCAGCGCTCAAGATTCCTCGCCCCGTAGTTTTGGCTCACGAAGGTCGTGGCCGCCAGGCCGAAGGCGTTGATGAAGCAGTAGATGTTGATTTCGATCGTAAAGGCCGCGACCGATGCGGACATGGCGTCCGCGCCCAGGCTGTTGATGGCGGACTGAATGACGAGGTTCGAAATCGAGAAGACGGCGCCCTGAAGACCGGCCGGCCAGCCGATCCGCACGATGGGGCGAAGCGCCGTCATGTCGATCTTGAAGACTTCGCGCGGCTCGATGTGCAGGGGCCCCGTCGCCTTGATAAGGTTGAAGAAGAGGAAGGCCGCGGCGAGCGCATTGGCGAGCACGGTCGCAAAGGCCACGCCGGCCGTGCCCCACCCGCAGGCGAGCACGAAGAAGAGATTGCCGCCGATGTTGAGAATCGTCGCCGCGACCAGCGCCCAGAGCGGCGTCTGCGTGTCGCCCTGGCTTCGCATCACGGCCGCGAGGAAGTTGTAGATGGCGATGAAGGGCATGCCGAGGAGATAGACGCGCAGATACGTGAGCGCATCATTTTTCACGGCATCGGGCACCGACAGCCACTCCATTGCGAGCGAGGAAAAGGCCTCGCCGATGATTGCGGCACCGATGCCGAAGATCACCGCAGTCGCCAGCGCGGTGTGCACCGCGCGGTTCGCCCGCTCGGGCTCCTTCATGCCGAGAAGGCGCGCCACCACGACGTTGGCGCCGAGCGCAAGACCCATGCAGAAGGCGATGATCAGGCCGATGACCGGCACGTTGTTGCCGACGCCCGCCATCGACTCGTTCGACACGAAGCGCCCGAGCACCGCCACGTCCGCAGCATTGAAGAGCTGCTGGAGCACGCCCGTAAAGGCGAGCGGCAGGGCAAAGACGATCATCTTGTCCCAAATCGACCCGTTGAGCATGTCGATTTTCTTGTTCTTGCGACTCATGGCGTTTTTTTTTGTCCTTTGACTTGTTATTGTTGTCTGCCGTCTTTATCAGACATTAGCTATGCACCACTCAATTCTACCGCCCGGCCTCGATTCATTCCACCAGACCCAGATCGCGTTCAGTGTTTTCCTCGAATCGGACGGCTCATATTCTGCAAGCCCGGCCGAAGGCATGATTTTCCGGCTACGGCAAAAAGTTGCCGAATTTTCTCAACTCAACTGGCAAGAGTTCTGGAAAATCATTCCCGAGCCCCTATTATCTTGAATTCCTGACTGCCTCCAAAATCAAAGCCCCGCGAAAACGGACCATAGTTTTCGCGGGGCTCCGGGACCTGCCGTCAAGGAGAAAACGGCCGGCTCAGACTTTTTATGCCTTCTTCGTGAGGAAGTCCTTCTTGATCCAGCTCACGAGCATCGGAACGAGGAAGAGCGTGGCGACGCAGCAGGCGAGGAAGCAGCATTCGGCCATGTCCATGAACTTCCACTGCGGGATGAGGTACCAGCCGTCGCTCGACTGATAGAGTTCGATGAAGAACTGCTGGAGCGGGGAAAGGTCTACGCCTTCGGCGGGCATCGGAGCGTCATAGCCGCAGTCGCCCGTAGGCTTGAACCAGTCCGGAGCCCACTTGTCGAGCGGCAGGCCGAAATGGAACTTCGGCTCCATCGAGCAGCCCTGCATGCCGAACATGGCATCGAGGTCGTCGGAGTGGATGGCGTCATGAATGGCCATCAGCTTCCAGGAGCAGATGAAGGTGTAGATGAGGCCGTAGAAGCCGAGGACGTAGCCGCAGATCTTCGTCCAGACGGCCTTCGGATTGATCATGGCGATGAGCGCGCCCAGGGCCATCACCAGATTGCCGTAGCGGATGTACACGCACTGCTCGCAGGGCAGCATGTGCATCCAGTCCTGGAACAGATAGTGCGCGAGAAGCACGAGCATGATCATGGCGAAGGCAATGATGCCCCAGGGCCAGCGGCCGTTCTGCCAGTCGTACAACGTGTCAATCGGAGCAGTCTTCAGACCGCTGAAAAATGTGCTGAGGCTCATGATGTTCTTTACTCTCTTTCTTTGGAGGGGGATGTAGTGGTCGGATGGAGGCGGGTCGGAATAACGGCTCGGCCGTCCTTCGCCTGCATGCAAAAAGTCTATTGGCTTTGCCCGTTCCGCGGCAGTGGGACTTTCATCGCTCTTTAATGCAGATCCGCGAAAAGCCTTTTTCACTTTTTGCACGTTCCGGAATCCGGACGCGAAAGCGCCTCCAACACGCCTGCCGTTCACGCCGGCAGGCGATTCAGGACAATGCCTTATCTCAAAAAATGCGCCCGTTCCCCATCGAAGAAACGGGCGCAAAAATGCTGCGGTCAGACCTTCAGCCTTGTTCGGGAACGTCCCGGAGACTGCTGAGCGCACCCGAAGAGCCGAAGCCGATTACTTGGCAGCGAGTTCCTTGACGAGCGCGACCATGCCGTCGAAGTTGCGGATGGACTTCGTCATGATGAGGTACTTGCCGTTGAC
>CAKQKT010000042.1 GCA_934249275.1 uncultured Sutterella sp.
GCTTTTTGTTAGTTTCTGTGCTGGGGCTGGCGGCGCGGGTACCCTCATTTCCCCAAAAGTCCAGAAGAGCCAGAAAAAAGCCGCCTTCCTGTTTGGAAAGCGGCTTATTCAGGCCGAAAGACCGAAGGTTATCAGCGGTTGAGAGCGCGGAAGCCGATGTCGGAGCGCATCTGCATGCCGTCGAACTTCACCTGACGCGCAGCGGCGTAGGCGGACTTCTGAGCGGCAGCGATGGATTCGCCGAGGCCGACAACGCAGAGAACGCGGCCGCCGGAAACGACCGTGAGGCCTTCTTCGTTGAGCTTCGTGCCGGCGTGGAAGACCATCTGTTCGGCGGTGTTTTCCGGAAGCTCTTCAATGATGGCGCCCTTTTCAGGATTGGTCGGGTAGCCGCGGGCGGCGCAGACGACGCCGAGAGCGGTGCGGCGATCCCATTCGACTTCGACGCTGTCAAGCTTGCCGTCGATGCCGGCTTCGATGATTTCGGAAAAGTCGCTCTTGACGCGCATCATGATCGGCTGCGTTTCCGGATCGCCGAAGCGGCAGTTGAATTCAAGAGTGCGTACCACAGGCTTGCCGTCGGCGTCATGAGAGATCATGAGGCCGGCATAAAGGAAGCCGGTGTAGCGGATGCCGTCGGCGGCCATGCCCTGAACGGTCGGGCGGATGATTTCACGCATGACCTGAGCGTGAATGTCGGGAGTGACGACCGGGGCCGGGGAGTAGGCGCCCATGCCGCCCGTGTTGGGACCCTGGTCGGCGTCGAGAAGTCGCTTGTGGTCCTGAGAGGTGGCCATCGGAAGAATGTTTTCGCCGTCGACCATCACGATGAAGGAGGCTTCTTCACCGTCGAGGAAGTCTTCGATCACGACGCGGGCGCCGGCGTTGCCGAAGGTGTGGCCTTCAAGCATCATGTCGATGGCGTCATGGGCTTCCTGTTCGGACATGGCAACGACGACGCCCTTGCCGGCGGCGAGACCGTCAGCCTTAACGACGATCGGAGCGCCCTTGCGGCGGACATAAGCGTGGGCGGCATCGGGATCCGTGAAGGATTCGTAGTCTGCCGTCGGAATGTTGTGACGCTTCATGAAGGCCTTGGCGAAGTCCTTGGAGCTTTCGAGCTGGGCAGCGGCCTGCGTCGGCCCGAAGATGCGCAGACCGGCAGCGCGGAACTGGTCAACAATGCCGGCGGCAAGCGGAGCCTCGGGTCCCACGACCGTGAAGGCGATGTCGTTGTTCTTAACGAATTCGATCAGCTTGTCGATGGCGGTGATCGGAAGGTTTTCAAGACGAGGCGTCAGGGCAGTGCCCGCATTGCCGGGGGCCACGAAAACTTTGGTCACGCGATCGCTCTGAGCGAGGCGCCAGGCGAGGGCGTGTTCACGGCCGCCATTGCCAACAACGAGAAGGTTCATTTTGATGGTCTCTTAGTAACGGTCCGGCGCAGGGCGCCGGAGTTGTGGGAGAGAGCTCCCGGAAGGTGAAATTCTGACTTGCTTCGGCGTCGCCGAAGCCCCCCAGGGGGAACATCCTATTGTACTGCCCGCACGGGGGTGCTGTCCCTTGCGCAGGTAGGTAAAAGGAAAGCCCGTTCACTTTAATGAACGGGCTTCACGCGAAAAAGTATCCGCTTATTCTTCGTCTTCGAAATCGGCGGACGTGTAGACCTGCTGAACGTCGTCGAGGTCTTCGAGGGCGTCGATCATCTTCTGCATCTTTTCAGCATCGGCGCCGGAGAGCTTGACTTCGTTGAGAGCCTTGTACGTGATTTCGCACACGACCGGTTCGATGCCGGCGGCTTCGAAGGCCTTGGAGACGGCGTCGAAGGCGGACGGATCGCACGTGACTTCGATGGAGCCGTCTTCGTCGGAGATAACGTCGTCAGCGCCGGCTTCGAGAGCGATTTCCATCACGGCGTCTTCAGTCGTCACGCCCGGGGCGAAGACGAACTCGCCGATGTGCTTGAACATGAAGGACACGGAGCCTTCCGTGCCGAGATTGCCGCCGTGCTTCGTGAGAGCGTGGCGGACGTCGGCAACGGTGCGGACGCGGTTGTCGGTCGTGCAGTCGATGATGAGGGCGGCGCCGCCGACGCCATAGCCTTCATAGCGGACTTCTTCGTAGGAGACGCCCGGGAGCTGGCCGGTGCCCTTGAGGATGGCGTTGGAGATGGTGTCCTTGGGCACGTTGCCGGAACGAGCCTTGATCAAGGCGAGACGGAGGCGGGAATTGGTGTCCGGGTCGCCGCCGCCCATGCGGGCGGCCACGATGATTTCACGAACCAGCTTCGTCCAGAGGTTGGAGCGCTTGGCGTCCTGACGGCCCTTGCGGTGCTGGATGTTGGCCCACTTGGAATGACCTGACATGATAGTCCTTTCGATTATGCATTGAACGGCCGGGCAATCCGTGCCTGAGGGGCATCCATGGATCGTTGCCGCGCGCCGGTGTTCTTAGGAATACGAGTCCGCCCTGTCGGCGCTCTCTGTGCTGAGTGCATGGCCGGAGCGGATAAGGCCGTATAGTTTAAAACAAAAAAGGCCGGACCGCGAGAAGCGGACCGGCCTTTCGGTCATTTGACAGTCTGAATTACTTCAGAATCTTGGAAATGGTGCTGGCCCAAACGGCGAGGCCCTTGTCGAGAGCCTTTTCGTCGATGTCGAACTTGGCCGTGTGGTGGCCGGACGGACGGTCGGCGCCGAGCACGAAGAATGCAGCCTTGCCGCCGTGCGCCTGAACGCGACGGGCGAGAATGGTGGCGTCTTCGGAACCGCCGAAGTTCATCGGATCCTTGCGGGCGGTCATGCCTTCGACGGATTCAACAGCTTCCGTGAGAACCTGGACGAGTTCGGGGTCGTTGGTAAGGTCAACGGCTTCGCCCATCTTTTCGATGGTGTATTCGCAGTTCTGGCTCAGAGCGCAGCCCTTGATGATGTTGACGGCGGAGTCATACATGTACTGATTGATTTCGCCGGTTTCACCGCGGACTTCCATCTTCATGACGGCGTGCGTCGGGATGACGTTGCGGCCTTCGCCGGCAACAAGCTGGCCTACGTTGATGCGGGTCATGCCGCCGCCGTGGCGGGCAATGCCGAGAAGCTGTACGAAGGCGTTGCAGGCGGCGGCCATGGCGTTGTGGCCGGCGTTGGGTTCGACGCCGGCATGAGCCGGACGGCCCGTGTAGGTGACGTCGAGCTTCGTCGTGCAGAGGAAGCCGTAGGGGTTGACGGAGACTTCGCCGGACTTGCACATCATGGCGATGTGGGAGCTGAGGAAGTAGTCGGCGTCGTCGAGAACGCCGGAGGCGGCCATGCCGGCGGCGCCGCGAACGCCTTCTTCAGCCGGCTGGAAGAGAATCTTGATCTTGCCGTTCATCTTTTCGATGTTGTCGGCAAACCAGTGGGCGACGGCGAGACCGGTGGAGGTGTGGGCGTCGTGGCCGCAGGCGTGCATCAGGCCCGGGCGCTTGGAGATGAAGCCTTCATGAGCCGGAATGTGGTCGTCATCCGTGGATTCCGTGACGGGAACGCAGTCGATGTCGAAGCGGATGGCAAGCGTGGGGCCGGGACGACCGGTGTCCATAACGCCGACGCAGCCCGTCAGGCCGTCCATTTCTGCGAGAAGTTCTTCGCTGACGCCGTTTTCGCGAGCAAGCTTGAGACCGGCTTCGACGACCTTGGGGTTGCGGCCGAGGCAGTTGTCGGGATTGATGACACTCTTGCCGAGAAGCACTTCGTAGCCGTATTCGCGCAGTTTGCCGACGATGAAGGCCGTCGTGGTGAATTCACTCCAGCCTTCTTCAGGCATCGTATGGAGATGGCGGCGGATTTCGATCAGCTGGTCATGGTAAGCGCAGGTGCAGGTCATTGTTTTCTCCTCAATTGACTTGTACGTCCTCTATCACTTTCGGAATGTTCAGGGCGAAAGCGATGTGAGGGCTAAGGGACGGGGGATATTATGTTCAACTCGGAAAAAATGCGCATCGGGAGAAACCGTAGGATGCTGTTCTTTTAGGCGCACAGGCAGTTCAGTCCGATCAAGTCCGAAACGTGAAGCCGTCTCTGTCGTTTATCTCGTGTCAAACAACAGGCGTTTTCCTTCTCCCTCTTAAGGGGTAGGTCTTTGTCAGTTGGTAGTATTTCCAATAAAGGCTTACTTCTGCACCCCGAGAGAATGCATTGAAAAGAAGAAGCCGAAAATACGATCCGACCAATAAGGAGACAAACGATGTCAGTTACCGGACTGCAGACCGAGGGTCTGAAGTATGCCAAGGCGATTTTTGATACGGTCCGACGCATGTCGGCGGATACGCTGGGCGTTTCCCGTCAGGGCTACAGTGCGCTCGAGACGGATGTCCTGCACTATCTGCAGGGGCTTGGCCGCGATATTGGTCTTGAAATTCGTTCTGATGACGCCGGCAATGTATGGATGACAATGCCCGGGCGAGACCGCACGCTTCCCGCCATTGTTGCCGGAAGCCATGTTGACAGCGTTCCGCAGGGCGGCAACTACGACGGTCTTGCCGGCGTGGTTGCTGCGCTCACCGTTGCATGGTGGATGCATCGTCATGAAGTTCAGCTCGAACGCGACTACACGGTTCTTATGATGCGTTGTGAAGAGAGCTCCTATTTCGGCAAGGCCTACGTGGGTTCGCTCGGCATGATGGGCCGTCTCACGCAGTCCGATCTGATGCTTCGTCATCGTACGGAGGACATCACGCTCGGCCAGTGCATTTCGGCATGCGGCCTTGATCCCAACAAGCTCACAGCCGGCACGCCGATTGTCGATCTCAAGAAGATTGCCTGCTTCATCGAACTTCATATCGAGCAGGGTCCGACGCTTACGAGCAATGACAAGATCCGTGTCGGCGTTGTCACCGGAATTCGCGGCAACGTTCGCCACAAGAATGTTGTTTGCCATGGCGAGACCGCTCATTCCGGCGCCGTCAACAAGGAATTCCGCCACGATGCTGTGATGGCGACGGCGGCGCTTATCCACCGCATGGAAAATTATTGGCAGGAATGGCTTGACCGCGGCGAGGACCTCGTCTTCACGGTCGGCGTCATTCGCACGGGTGCTACGGCTGCCATCTCCGTCATTCCGGGCGAAGTGAGCTTCACGATCGACATGCGAAGCCTGAGCGCTGACACGTGCGAGCGCTTCCATCAACTGATGCTTGAAGAAGCTGCCGCTCTGGAAAAGGAGCGCAGCGTTCGCTTCGACTTTGACAAGCCGCTCTATACGGCTCCGGGCTTTGTTGATCAGGCATTGTCCGATCGTCTCTACAAGGCTGCCGAAGACAATGGCATTCCGTGCATGCGTCTGCCATCCGGGGCCGGTCACGATGCCGCCGTTATTGGCGGAGCCGGCATTCCGGTTGCGATGATCTTCGTCGCCAATCAGAACGGTTCGCACAATCCGCATGAGGAAATGATTCTGAAGGACTTCATGACGGGTGCCGATCTTCTCTGGCAGGCGGTTCGCCAGTTCGATTGACAAGGTGGCTGCAATGGAAAGGAGCAAGCCGGTTTCGGTCGTGCTCATAGATGATTTTCCGCTGTTCCGCAAGGCAATGGCAGATGTCTTGAGCGCAACCGGGGAATTCCAGATTGTGGGACAGACGGGGGAGGGCGACATTGCGCTTGGTCTTGCCTCGCTGGGCCCGGACATCATTGTGATGAGCCTCGAAGCTGAGGAGTACTCAGCGCTTGATCTTCTCAAGGAGATCAAGTACCGGCACCCTGCTACGCGCGTGGTGATGGTGATGAGTTCGGCCGACAGTTCCGGCCGGCTCATGCAGGCTATCCGTCTTGAAGCGAACGGCTATCTGCTTCGCACGATTTCACCGGGCGAATTTTTGGAACAGCTTCGAAAGACTGCTCTGGGCGGCATGGCTTCGAGCGAGAAGGTGACTTCTGCGCTTGCTGAGAAGCTTCGCGGCGATTCTTACGCCGTTGAGGATGACAGGCGCATTACCGAGCTTACGGCCCGTGAACAGGATGTGCTCGGATATTTGGCAACCGGCATCTCCAATATGGAGTTGTCCCAGCTGCTCGGCATCTCCGAGGGAACCGTCAAGGTTCATGTCAAGCACATGCTCAAGAAGCTCAGGTTCCGCTCCCGTGTGGAGCTCGCCGTCTGGGCGGCCGAGAACGGCTTCAAGGTCAAGCCGAACGAAGACGGAGGCTGATCGGCGTTTGATTCGATTGATGTAAAGCGCGCGTTCCCATTCGGAGCGCGCGTTTTTTTCTTCTCTGGCCTACGAGAAGGTGCTTGAAGAGTTTTCTGAAGAAGTTTTTGCAGATTCCGCTTGAGGTGTTGAACCAATGTTGAAGGAATGGTCTGCACGGGTGCAGTGAAGATGCCGGATGCATTCGCGAGTGACGGCTGAAGTGGCATCGAATGGTGTTGTTTCAACGTTCAAGGGAGTGTTGGTTGGAGGCGGAGACGAGGGGCTCGAATGGAGATGCCTGAAAATGCAAAGGGACAATGCTTTCGCATTGTCCCTTTACTGTGCCTATTTTGGCCGGAGCCGGTGGTCCGCCGGCTCAGATTACATCTTGTGTCCTCAATGTAGTTCTTAGATTAGATGTAACCGTAGCAGAGGCCAAGGATGTAGCCGGTGGCAGTAGCGGTCAACACACCGATCAGACCCGGAAGGATGAAGGAGTGGTTGATCACGAAGCGACCGATGTGCGTCGTGCCGGAACGGTCAAACTGGAGAGCGGCCAGGTCGGACGGGTACGTCGGCAGGATGTAGTAGCCGTAGCAGGCAGCAGCGCAGGAGACCACGAGGCCCGGGGGAACGCCGATGGAGAGGGCGACCGGAACAATGGTGGCAACAGCAGCAGCCTGGGAGTTCACGAGCTTGGACGTCATGATCAGGACGAGAGCGTAGGCCCACGGATACTGGCGGACGACTTCCGTCATGACGGCCTTGAGGTCGGCAAGGTGAGCGGCAAACATCGTATCGGCCATCCAAGCCACGCCGAACACGGCGGTGATGGCAACGCAGCCGGCGGAGAAGACGTTGGTCTTGCCGATGGTGGAGGCACGGGTCTTGCAGAAGATCACGATGAAGGCACCGCAGGCGAGCATGAACATCTGAATGATCAGCGTCATGGAGAGGGCCTTCTTGCCGATGATCGGACGAAGTTCAGGGAACATGCCGAAGACGGCGACGGCAGCAACCGTGGCGAGGAAGATCCAGAGGGAAGCCCACTGTTCCGGACGGAAGGTCTTGCCGATGAGGGTCGTCGTTTCGCCGTAGACATACTTCTTCTGTTCCGGATCGGAGATCAGCTTCTGGAATTCTTCGTCCTTGTCGAGGTCCTTGCCGCGGAACATGGAGAAGACGGAAACGGCGAACAGACCGACGAGGGCGCCCGGGATCGTGATGCTGAAGAGCTGGACGAAGCCGAAGGCCTTGCCGCCAACCTGATAGCCGTCGCAGAGAGCAATCATCGACACGGCGGCAACGGCGGCCGGCGAGCAGATGATGGACATCTGAGAAGCAATGGTGGATGCGGCCATCGGACGTTCCGGACGGATGCCGTTCTTGATGGCGACGTCATAAATAATCGGAAGCATCGTGTACACGACGTGGCCCGTGCCGCAGAGAAGGGCGAGGAACCAGCAGAGGTACGGAGCGAGGAAGCAGACCGCGCGCGGGTGCTTGCGGAGCATCTTTTCAGCAATCTGGAGGAGGCAGTCAAGGCCGCCGGCAGCCTGAAGGGCAGCAGAGGCGCAGATCACGGCCAGAATCGTCAGGATGACGTCGACCGGGGGCTTGCCGGGCTTCAGATGGAAGCCGAAAACGAGGATGATGAGGCCGATGCCGCCGATAAGGCCGAGGGCCATGCCGCCCTTGCGGGCGCCGTAGAAGAGGGCAACCAGAACGATGACTAGTTGTACCCAAAAGTCAAAACCGAGCATGTTAATTCTCGCAGTCAAGTTGTGAGGACATTTCTAATTGTGACTGCTCTTGTACCACTTGGGGGATATTTCTCACCTACTTTTGACCTATGGACATAAATCGAATGTGTAAGCTCAATTCTTTACAGAAAAATATTGTTACGCCTAGTGGAATCCCTTAAGGTGGATGCATTAGGCATCTTTTTGGAAGTGCTTCGATCAAGGGTTTTCCCTGCGCTAGAGGGAATTGCAAGGGGTGCTGGATTGAGGTGAGCCGAAAAATGCTAGAGGAAATTACTGAAATAGTAGGGGTTCGTGAGGATTGTGATTTAAAAACCTCAAAATTAATTAGTATAAACCCTGTACCTCTAAGGAGAGATAAAAAATAAGGCGCCCGTACTAAGTAACGGACGCCTTATTGATTGGCTTGGCTAATGGAGATCAGTCAAGCTTTGAGTGGAGATCAGGCCTTCTTGCAGGCAATCGTGACGGGCTTGAGCTGCTTGAAGAAGTCGTTGCCCTTGTCGTCGACGAGGATGAAGGCCGGGAAGTTTTCAACGCGGATCTGGTAGACGGCTTCCATGCCGAGTTCCGGATATTCGATGCATTCGATGCTCTTGATGCAGTCGCTCGAGAGAACGGCAGCAACGCCGCCGATGGTGCCGAGGTAGAAGCCGCCGTGCTTCTTGCAGGCGTCGGTAACGACCTGAGTGCGGTTGCCCTTGGCAATCATCACCAGGGAGCCGCCGGCAGCCTGGAATTCGTCAACGTACGGGTCCATGCGGTTGGCGGTCGTCGGACCCATGGAGCCGCAGGCGTAGCCTTCCGGCGTCTTGGCAGGGCCGGCGTAGAGAACCGGATGGTTCTTGATGTAGTCGGGCAGGCCTTCGCCGCGGTCAAGGCGTTCCTTAATGCGGGCGTGGGCGATGTCGCGGGCAACAATGATCGTGCCGTTGAGGAGGAGGCGGGTGGAGACCGGGTACTTCGTCAGGTCGGCGAGAACTTCCTTCATCGGGCGGTTCAGGTCGATGGTGACGCCGCCGGCTTCGCCCGGCTTGCGGAGTTCTTCGGGGATCAGACGAGCAGGATTGTCATCCAGCTTTTCAATCCAGAGACCTTCTTCGTTGATCTTGCACTTGACGTTGCGGTCGGCGGAGCAGGAAACGCCCATGCCGATCGGGCAGGAGGCGCCATGGCGCGGCAGACGGACGACGCGGATGTCATGAGCCATGTACTTGCCGCCGAACTGAGCGCCGAGACCGATCTTCCAGGCTTCTTCGAGAAGCTTCTGTTCGAGTTCGATGTCGCGGAAGGCGCGGCCGGTTTCGTCGCCGGTGGTGGGCAGGCCGTCATAGTAGTGGCAGGAGGCGAGCTTCACCGTGAGCATCGTGCGTTCGGCGGAGGTGCCGCCGATCACGAAGGCGATGTGGTACGGCGGGCAGGCGGCCGTACCGAGGCTCTTCATCTTTTCGATGAGGTAGGGAACGAGCTTGGCCGGATTGAGGACGGCCTTCGTTTCCTGATAAAGATAGGACTTGTTGGCAGAACCGCCGCCCTTGACGACGCAAAGGAACTTGTATTCGGCGCCTTCGGTGGCTTCGATGTCGATCTGAGCAGGAAGGTTGCACTTCGTGTTCACTTCGTCATACATCGTGAGCGGAGCATTCTGGGACTGGCGAAGGGCATTTTCAGTGTAGGTCTTGTAGACGCCCTTGGAAATGGCTTCTTCGTCGCAGTAGCCGGTCCAGACCTGCTGGCCCTTTTCGCCGTGAACGATAGCGGTGCCGGTGTCCTGACAGAACGGGAGGATGCCCTTGGCAGCCGTTTCGGCATTGCGCAGGAACATCAGGGCAACATACTTGTCGTTGGCCGTAGCTTCCGGGTCGGAAAGAATCTTGGCAACTTGTTCGTTGTGTTCACGACGAAGCATGAAGTTGACGTCGTGGAAGGCGCCGTTGATCAGCTTGGTGAGGCCTTCAGCTTCAACCTTGAGGATCTTCTTGCCTTCGAATTCACCGACGCTGACGTGATCTTTGGTCAGAAGATAGTATTCGGTCTTGTCTTCGCCGGTCTGGAACATGGGCGCATACTTAAATGCAGGAGTCTGAGCCATGATGTCTATGCCTTATTCAGTTGGTGACGGCCGCGGGGATTTTGCGGCCACGACAAACGTCTGCTTTGTGACAAAGTTTTGCCACTGGTCCAGCAGACGATCTCTAGTTCCGATTATCTACCTCTTTTGGAGGAGACTGAATAAGACTTTAGCCCTAGTTGGGCATGAAAATCGAAGATTTATTGACTAGGGAAGCACTTCTCCGTATGTCTTAACGTTTTGTTGCGGCAAACCATGAGAATCAGGCATTCAGAAGCCTGCCGTGCTCAAGCGTGAGTATCCGGTCGACGTTTGCGGAAGGGATGTGAGCCTCTTCAGCAACGACGGCAATGTTTCGGGTGTCTCGTACCCACTTTGAGATACAGGTTAACACTGATGCTGAGGACTCGGCAGAAAGTTTTCGCGAAGGTTCATCAAGAAGAATGACGCGAGGCTGCTGCACGAAAAGCTGGGCGACCTCGGCGAGGCGGTATTGCTTGGGCGTCAGAACCGAGATTGGGGAGTGGGCGAGAGATTCGAGACGGCAGCGCACAAGAGCGTCTTCAATGCGTTCGCCTGCATCATTGGGCAGCTGCCAGGTGTTCTGCATGAGTCCCATCTGCAGGAACTGCGTGACCGTCATGTAGGGGGAGACGAGGTTTCGAGAGAGCGGCTGAATCAGCTCGCTAGCTCCGTTGTCGCTGAAGCGTCTTGCACCTTCTGTGAGTTCAAGACTTCCTGTGTGTCCGATCATGCCGGAAAGAGCCTTCAGCAGAGAAGTCTTTCCGGCGCCTATGACTCCGGTTACGAGATTGACTGTTGCGGCGGTAAGTGTCAGAGAGAGATCGATGACTGCCGGAATACCTTGATATGCAACACTGAAATTGGAAAGACGAAGCTGGAGCATGGCTTGGAAGTTTAAAAACAACGTATCAGCCATGATAGGCATTCGGCCCTAAGAAAGAAATTAGCCAAAAGTCGAAATCGACTAGTTCTTTAGTATAGGTTTCGAGCTTCCAAAATGTCTTTTGGCTCTGTTTCGGCGATGGAACGCGTGAAAATTGTTACGCCGGCGGCTGCATCCGCCGAACGAATTTCTTCGGAGTAGATGAGCGGAGCCGGTCTTCGGTCAAGGTAGACGCGTGTTACGACAAGGCCGGGGGAGCCTGCAGGCGCGTTCAAATGTTGCGCACAGTCGCTGTTGAGTGCGATGGCCTTGGCGCTCTGCCGCATGGAGCGGCAGCGGACGCCGGCGTGGTCCTCAAGGATTCCAAGAATTGATCCGGCATTCTCGGGTGTCAGAAAGGACATCAGGTCGCGTGCGGCGTCGCGGATCCACAGTTCTGTGATGTCGACGACGCATCCGTCCGTCGTTTTGGTGAGAAATGCGAGCGTGATGAGCGGCGTGAGCAATGCAAAGCCGGTGCGTTCAGAGACGGCTTCGTTGCAGATGATGCGCCGGATGAAGAGAAGCTCCCGGTTTTCTGAATCGGAGAGCTGGGACGGCGAAAGGTGGGCCGTGAATTCGGCGTCTCGTCCGTCGCCTTTGACGATAGTGCCGCGACGGGGAGAGCGTTCAACAAGACCGAGGTGAACAAGCTCCGCCAGGGCGGAGCGCACGGTATGCCGGCTCATGCTGAAATCGGACATGAGTTGAGCTTCAGTTGGAAGAAGGCTTCCGACCGGGCGGCGCCCGGAAAGAATGTCGCCGGCAAGCCTTTGGGCCAGACGGCTCCAGAGCGGGGTGCGTGCTGTTTTGATTTTGGCCATGCGAAAAGGGTATGAAAAAACTCCCGCCGGAGCAAGTCCTGCGGGAGTTTGTTTGGTCAGTATTCAGTGGGCTGAAGGAGAACTTTCACAATCAGCCGGAGTACTGATTACTTCCACCAGTTGTTTTCGTCAGCGAGGACGTAACGCGTGGCTTCCTGGCCGTTCTCGATCTGTTCAGCGCCGATGGAGTAGTTCTTCCAGGCGGTGAGCGTGCCGCAGACGATCATGAGAAGAGCGATGAAGAGGAAGGTCTTACGAAGGCCGGCGCGGTCGCCGTTGCGCTGGTCGATGATGTCCGTTTCCGGGTTCTTGGCGAAGATGTCCCACTTAACAGCAAGGCGATAGAGACCGATCATGCCGTGGAGTTCGGTGATGACGAGGAAGACGAACGTGTAGATCATGCCCATGTGGTGGGTGTGAACACCGATCAGGTTCACGTCAAAGCCATGCGGGTTGCAGAGCATGGAGATGAGGTGCGGGAACACGAAGATGAAGAGGAGGAAGGCCGTGATGAACTGGACAATCCAGAGCGTCGTGTCTTCGTGACGGAGCATCTTGTAGTGAGCAAGGATGTCACGGAGCTGATGGTAGGAGGTCGGGAAGCGACGGAGAGCGCAGAAAGCGTGAACAACGACGCAGAGCGTGATGAAGCCGACGAAGAGAACGTGCATCCAAGCCTGTTCTTCGGAGAAGAGGAAGAGGCCGCCGGAGGTGTTGATCAGGTTGGCGAAGAGGTCCTTGCTGATCTGCACGGAGGACGTGAAGGCCATGTGGCAGAACAGGAAGATGCCCATGATGACGCCAGTGACGGACTGGAGAACGTCATAGAGAGCCGTGGTGGAGGACTGACGCTTGGCGTCCTTGAGGCCGGCGCCCCAAATATTTTCGATGGCCGTCGGGGTGTTGGAGTACTTAACGGAATCAGGGGTAGACATTTGTCTTTCCTTAGAGAACTTGTTTGTTACATGGAATCCGGTGCGGATGCATTGACAGGGTCCGCGCCGGTTCTATGAGGGTCTATACGCCGACAGGATGCCGGCAGATCATGTCAGCCCGTATGATGCGCTCTTAAGGCTGGTATAAGTTTGATTTTTATCAAGCAAAATGAGACTATCTGTAAAGAGAAGTGGTCTAAAAAAGGCAGTTTTACGTAAAAATACGCATTAATACTGCGTAAAAATACTCACATTTGGTAATAAATAAGAGTTAACCCGATAAAGATGTGGTCAAAAAAGTTTAGAAAAGTACAGGCAAAAAAAGACGGCCGTGCAAGGCCGTCGTGATTGGAAGGAGAGCTGTCTGTTAAAGCGTGCCGAAAATTCGGTCGCCGGCGTCGCCAAGCCCCGGAACGATATAGGCGTTCTCGTTGAGCTTTTCATCAAGCGCAGCGACAAAAATATCGATGTCGGGATGCTGTTCGCTCAGAACCTTGACGCCTTCCGGGGCGGCAACGAGCGCCATGAAGTGGATCTGCTTGCCCTGAACGCCTCGTCTCTTGAGGACTTCAATGGCGTGGGCGGCGGAATGTCCCGTTGCGATCATGGGGTCGACGACGATGTAGTTGCTGGTGGGGGCGTCGGGGAGGCGAACCAGATATTCGACCGGCTCATGCTGTTCGTTTCGGCAGACGCCGATATGGCCGACGCGGGCGGTGGGGATCAGAGCGAGAAGGCCGTCGGTCATGCCGAGGCCGGCGCGGAGCACCGGGACGATGACGGGATCTTTTTCGACGAGCATGGGCGCCTTGGTCGGGCAAATGGGAGTTTCGATTTCTTCGAGCTTCGTCGGGAAGTCGCGGGTGACTTCGTAGCCCATCAGAAGCGCGATTTCATGGAGCAGCGTGCGGAAGTCCTGCGTGCCGGTGTTTTTGTCGCGCATCAGGGTGAGCTTGTGCTCAATGAGAGGATGATCGACGATGTGAAGACGGGGAAAGCGGGAATCGGTGCGCATGAAATGTTGCCTCTGTCGTGTTGGCCTCGCCCGGCAGGGTGAGGCGTATGCGAAGCATTCCGGAACGCATATGGGCGGATGAAGAATGCCTCGGCAGTGTTAGCTTGACCTAACACTATAGTATTGGGACTTCAATCAGTCAAAGAAGTTCTGAGGCGTTTTCGGGCAATTCCCGTGCCAACGCGTACGGTGCATTTGCTATGATGATTCCGAAATAGCGCCGTTCCGGCGCCGCCACAGGGCGGAGTACGGGACAGTTGTCCGTGAAGCGGAATCGCGCATGTGATTCGGCGTTCCCTGTTCGTCTACGTTCGGCTGTTTCCAAAGCCGGACGCTTCGGAGCTCCTTATGAAGATTCGTACTATTTTCCTGCTGCTCGTCCTTATCCTGATGGCGGTCTTTCTGGTCATCAACTGGACGGCTCTTTCTGCGGTTACATCCGTCAACCTGATCTATACCGAAATCCAGGCTCCTCTTGGGGTTCTCGTCGTGGGCGGCTTTGCCGCCGTCGTCTTCGTCCTGCTTGTCTACCTGGTTTGGCAGCAGGCGAGCGTTACGCTTGAATTGCGCGCTGCCTACAAGGAAGCTCGCAATGCGCGCAACGTGGCCGATGATGCGGAAAAGAGCCGCTTTGCCGAGAGCAACCGTCTCCTGCTTGAACGAATCGAGAAGCTTGAGGCATTCATGACGGCCCGTTCCGACGAGACGCTCACTGCCGTTCGTCAGGAAGCCGCTCGTGCTGAAGAGCGTTATCAGGCGCTTGTGAGCGACCAAAAGAAGGCGCAGGGCGAGTTGACCGCACAGGTTCAGACTCAGATCGGCGCCATGGAAAAGCGTGTCGTTGAAACGCTTCCTACCGCTGTTTCTGCGGCAGCTCCGGTTCCGGCTCCTGCTCCGGCCGATAATGAAGAGGCCGAGAAGAAGGCTGACGCCGAAGAGACCAGCACTCGCAAGAGTGTTTTCAGGGATCTTTTCTGATCGCTGCTTTTTCCTAATGAAACAGGGGCGCTTCCGAAAGGAGGCGCCCCTGTTTTTTAGGTTCATCACGGAAGTCCGGGGAACGCAGCCTTGACTTTTAGGAAAAAGTAGTTGTCGTCTCTGAAG
>CAKQKT010000043.1 GCA_934249275.1 uncultured Sutterella sp.
AGTTCACAAGAAGCTTCAGTCCGGGCTTGCAGCAGTTGAGCCCGGAACCGATATCCGAAATGATCCTGTCGCAGCCAAGAAGCTTCAGCCTCTGAACCTGTCTGTCCAAATCGTCTTTCTGCCCGTGCGAAGAGACTCTGGCATAACCGACAACCATACGTCCGGACGTCGTTTCTTGGGTCTGCTCTTGCTCACAGACTTCGAATCGTCTGTGCCCTCCGAGAGTTCGGCAGCATTGAAGCTTGCCTTGTGCGCACCATCGACGAATGGTGCTCGGACTCACGCCGTACTGACGGGCAATATGACCTATCGATTGCAATGTCATGTTGACCTCCGTTTAGAAAGGGAGCCCTCATTGTCAGCATGACAGATTTGAGAGATTTATGTTTTACTAGTAAAGCCCTGATGGCCGAAGGCCGAGCGGCCGAGGCCGGGCGTCTTTTGATCAAGTCGGGCGCTGCGCCCGACATCTGCGGCCGCATCTGTCCGCAGGAGCGTCTCTGCGAAGGCGCATGCTCGCTCGGCCGTTCGGGCGAGCCCGTGGCGATCGGCGCCGTCGAGCGTGCGGTAGCCGATGCGGCGCTTGCGCGTGGGGCGAGGCTTGAGCGTCGCCGTCCGAAGCGCCGCGCATCCGTGGCGGTTATCGGCGCCGGTCCCGCAGGCCTTGCCTGCGCCGACATGCTCGCAAGGCTCGGCGCCCGCGTGACCGTTGTGGACGCTCATGAATCAGCGGGCGGACTGCTTTCCCACGGCATCCCGGCCTTCAAGCTCAACGGCGGCGTTCTCGAAAAGCGCCTGGCCGTTCTCCAAAAGGCGGGCGTGACATTCAGGCTCGGAGAAAAGGCGGATGCCGGACTCTGTGCGCAAAACGATACCGTCTTCGCGGCAACGGGCGCCGGCCGTCCCGTCATGCCGGCCTTTGCCGCCAAGGCGAGGACCGGACTCGTCGATGCGCTTTCCTTCCTTCGAGATAACGGCAGAGGGCCGGTTGGCAAGTCGGAATATGAAGGACGCCGGGTCGTCGTGCTCGGCGGCGGCGATACGGCCGTCGACTGCGCCCGCACGGCCGTGAGGCAGGGCGCCTCTGAGACGATTTTGGCCTGCCGCCGACTCGTGGAGGACCTCAGGGCCTCCGTGCGAGAGGTGCGGCATGCGCGCGAAGAGGGTGTCGAATTCCTAACGCAGGTGGCGCCTGTGGATGTTCTGGTCGATGAAGCCGGTGCGCTCAAGGGGCTCGTCCTTGAAGATGTGAGGACGGGCGAGAGAACGACGGTTGAAACGACGCGTGCGGTGGTGGCTTTCGGACAGAGGTGCGAGCGCCTCGAGTGGCTTGCCGTCGAAG
This sequence comes from uncultured Sutterella sp., assembly GCA_934249275.1. GTDB lineage: Bacteria > Pseudomonadota > Gammaproteobacteria > Burkholderiales > Burkholderiaceae_F > Sutterella. Next base: position 1,343 of record CAKQKT010000043.1, read on the forward strand.
GCGTCGCCTACGACGAGGACAACCGTATTCTTGTCGATGCGGAAGGCCACACGGCTGCGCCGAAGATCTGGGCGGGCGGCGATGCCGTCAGAGGTCCCGCGCTGGCGGTTGACGCCGTGGCCGACGGACGAAGGGCCGCGCTCTCGATTGCGCGCGCGACGGGCCTGCTGTAAAACGAAGAAGAAATGACCGGAGGAACAAATGCCAGTTTTTGACGACATGATGGCGGCGGCCCGAGGCGGGGAGGCGCTCGAAGGCGCGCCCGCCGGCACGCCCGTGCTTGCCTCGCGCCGATGCGTGCGGATGCTTCATCAGGCCTCGGCGTGCCTGAAGTGCGCCGAAGCGTGTCCCGCTCATGCCCTTTCGGTGAAGCCCGGAAGTGTTGCAGTTGATGCGTCCTCCTGCACGGGGTGCGGGGCCTGCGCGGCGGCTTGTCCGGCCGAGGCGCTCTACATGCGCGCGCCGGGCGTCGAGCAGTCCGAGGCCTTTCTCGAACGAGCAAGGACTGCCGAGACGCTTTCGATTGCCTGCGAAGAGGCTGCGAAGGATGCGCGCCGCATGGCCGACCTTAAGACGGCATGCCTTGAGACGATGGACATGTCGCTTCTGGCTGTGCTCGCGGCCGAAAGGGCCGGAGAGAAGTTCGAGCTCCATTTCATTCACGGCGCCTGCGAACGCAGCGCCTGCCTGAATCCGTTGAAGCATGCGGAAGGCTGGAAAAAGACCTTCTCCCTCGTGGCGCCCGAAGCGAAGGTCGAAATCCATTCGGCGCCCAAATCCGTTGATTCGAGCCGCCAGTTCTGGGGCCGGCTTCTCAAGAAGGCCGAGATCGACGTCAAGCCCGACGTTCCCTTTGACGAGGCGTCGCTCGCCTGGCTTGAAAGCGTTCCGCTTCGTACCGTGCCGCCCGCATGCGGACGCTGGCTTGATGCGCTCGGAAGGCTGCGGGAAAAGAAGTCCGAAGCCTTTGATGCCCTTCTGGATGCGCCGGGACGCCCCGTCTTGACGGCGCCCAAAATCGACTGCGACGCCTGCACGGCCTGCGGACTCTGTCCGACCGTGTGTCCGGCCGCTGCGCTTGAGGAGCAGAAGGCAAACGGTTTCACGCTCATGAAGGTGACGGCCGCGAAATGCATCGGATGCGGGCTATGTGCCGACATCTGCTTCAGAAATGCCGTGAAATTGCTGCCTGTGAAGCACCCCGCCGAGGCCTTGGATGAATGGCCCGTGGTGATTTTCGCCAAACGTGCCGAGGCGGCGGACGCCGTCTGGGAGGACAAGCTCAAGACGATGATCAATGCGCCCGTCTATCGCACCTGAGGGCGGCTGACGGTTGATTCGGACAAGGACGAAAACGGGCTCCGGCGATGATGCCGGAGCCCGTTTCTTGGCTCAATCGGTCAGGCGGAATCTCAGAATCAGAAGATGATCGGATCGTAGACGCCTGCGAAGAGGACGGATGCGCGGAGGAGGAGCGCGCCGAGGATGGCTGCGGAGCCCGCCGCGAGCTTCATGGAGTCGGACTTCACGAAGCCGAGCGCAAACGGAACCGCCAGGCCGAGTCCGACGGCGCCGCCCCAGAAGAGCATGCTGTTGGCGCCCGAGACGAGGGACCGGGCGCCCGCGACGGCGCCGGGCGTGCCGGTGGCAAGCGCAACGTGCACGAAGGCAAAGAGAACGAAGGCTTCGCCGAGATGCGCGAGCGTGGCGGTCGTGCCGGTCCAGGCCGCGTGCGGGAGCTTGCCGCGGGCTTCGAGGATTTCGATGAGGCCTACGGCGCAGGAGAGGCCCGATGCGATCCAGAGGACGGGCAGAACGGCCGTGTTCCAGAGCGCAACGCCTGCCGCTTGCGTGAGGAGAAAGCCCGAGTAGGCCGTCGCCGCAAAGCCGAGCGCCGCATTGAAGAGCAGGATGCCGCGGTTGTTGAGAATCGCCTCGGCTTTTTCAGACGGCTTCCATGCCAGGAGCAGCTGCAGGCAGCAGGCGATGCAGAGCACGGCCAGAAGGCAGATGCCGATGAACATCCAGCTGCCGCCGTTGAAGCGGCCGGTGAAGATCGACTTCAAAAGCGCCATCGGCAGGTTGAGCATGCGGCCGAGATGCGACACGACGAAGAGCGTGCCGATGATCGCGCCCGCAGTGCTCGCCAGAAGCACGAGCTTCGAGCGCACCCAGTAGTTGAGGAAGAGGCCCATGCCTGCAAGGCCGATGAACCAGAGGAAGATGGCGATGGTCCAGCCCCAGTGGGCGGTCGAGGCCTGTTCGGTCAGAAGGGCAAATTCATAGGTCATTTGGTCACCACCACGTAGAAGTTGGGTTTCGTGCCCTTGTGAGGCAGGAGCTTTTCGGTCTTGGACACGGCGATGCGCTTTGAGATCGCGCTTTCCGGATCATTGACGTTGCCGAACGCGCGGGCCGAGACCGGGCAGGCGGCCACGCAGGCCGGGCTTTTGCCCGCCTTGACGAGCGCTTCGCAGCCTTCGCCCATGCACTTCATCGGCACGCCCGTGTCGGGATGCGTCCAGCGAACGTCGTACGGGCAGGAGGCTACGCAGTAGCTGCAGCCCACGCAGAGCGATTCGTCGGTCTTGATGAGGCCCGTTTCGGGATCGCGCCAGTTGGCGCCGAAAGGGCAGGTCTTGACGCAGGGCGCGTCCGAGCAGTGCTGGCACTGCACGAGAAGCATGGCCGGGCGCTTCGCGCGCTCGAGCGTGATGCGGCGGATGTTCGAGCCGAGCCAGTGGTGGCCCGGAATGTCGCGCTCGACAAGCTCCGGGTGGTTGGTTTCAAGGCATGCCGTGATGCATGCGCTGCATCCGATGCAGCGGGTCGCATCGAAGAGATGCGCCATCTGAACGTTGTCTTTCTTCGTCATGACTTACGCTCCCTTGCCGATGCGGCGGACGCGCACCGAAACGTTGTTGTTGAGGTTGCCGCAGGCGACCTGGCTGATGCCGGCGGAGAGCCACTGGGTGTTGAGGCCTTCGCGGACCCATTCATAGGCCGGCAGAAGCTTCTTCGTGCGAACGCCGGCGGAGAAGCCGTAGGAGAAGAGCACGCCGGCCATCACGCGGTTCGTGACCGTGACGGCAGAGACGCCCTTGACGCCTGTGTCGAGGCCTTCGCATTCGATCATGTCGCCCGTCTCGATGCCGAGGCGTTCGGCGTCGACCGGATTCATCCAGATCGTGCGGTCGCCCGTGTACTTGGACGGAAAGGTGAACATCGCAAGACCCGAGCAGGAGGCGCCGTTCTTGCCGGAGACGATGATGAATTCGTCGGACACGGGCTTCGGAGCCTTGTAGGACTTCGTGGGCGCGTATTCCGGCAGCGGCATGATGCCCTGAGCCGTCTTGGCGCCGAGAACATAGAAGCTCACGAGTTCGGCCTTGCCGGTGGGCGTCCAGAGCGGCGCGCGGTAGGTGAAGGTCTCGTAGGGCTTCAGGGTCACGAGTGCGCAGCCCTTTTCCTCGACGTCCTTCGCAATGCGGTCGCCGAGGCCCGGCTTGGCATTGTTCTTGCCGGCGATGAACTTCGCCCAGGCCTTGTTCATCAGGCCTTCGTTGAACCACTTGAGCCATTCGGCGCGGGTCTTGATTTCGGCCGTGTATCCGGCACGCGCGGCGCGTTCCGGATACATGCGGCGGAGGATTTCAAGAAGCTGCCAGATGTCGTGGCGGGCTTCGACGCCTTCGGGCGGATCGATCGTGGAGTCGGACTTCTGGACCCAGCCGTCTCGGGCGTAGGAAACGCCAAGGTATTCCGGGTTTTCAAGGAAGTAGGTCGACGGCAGCACGTAGTCGGTCCAGTCGTTCGATTCGCTCGGCAGAAGGTCCTGCGAGATGACGAGCTCGAGCGACTTGAAGGCTTCGATGAGGCGCGCGGAATTGGCTTCGCGATGGAACATCGCGGAGCCCGTCATGATGAGGGCGCGCACCGGATAGGGCTTGCCGGTCTTCATGGCTTCGAAGGTCGAGGAGAGCGTGCCGATGCCTTCCGGGAAGAACATCTTGTCGAGCGGCTTGCACGGCGCGACCTCCCAGGTTTCGCCCGTGGGGCCGGAGCACTTCGTGCCGGCCTTCTTGACGCCGACGCCGCCGAAGCCGCCGCCCTGCGTGCGGATGAGGCCGCCTTCGCGGTCGAATCGTCCGGTCAGGAGGTTGAGAATGTTCTGAAGCGCAAAGCCTTCGACGTCGTTGCCGTTGCGGCTCGAATACCAGCCGTCGTCGCAGACGCCCTTGAGACGGAAGAAGTCGCGGGCGATTTCAACGATGCGGGCCGCCGGCACACCGGTGAGGGCGGCAACGGCGTCGGGCGCATATTTGGCGTTCACGTCGGAGAAGGCCTGAAGGACCGTCTTGGCGGCCACGCGCTCGCCGGAGAGAAGCGTCACTTCACCCTGCCAGAAGAGCGCCGGGCGGACGTCCGGGCTTTCGTCATAGGCGACGGGCTGGTTCTTGTCGTTGAGCTTGAGGCCCATGAAGGCGACGCCGCTCGTGCGTTCGTCAATGACGGCAAAGGCGCGCTTGCGGCCGTTTGCGCGAATGTCGGCCTCGGTGATCGGCGTGCGGTCGTCGCGAACGAGATAAGGAGCGTTCGTGTGTGCGCGCATCCATTCGAAGTCGGCGAGCTTTTCCTTGAGGCCGACGTGGATGAGGCCGTGGAGGAAGGCCGCGTCGACGCCCGGCTTGATGGGCACCCATTCGGATTCGGCCAGTGCGCCTTCGGGCATGCGCGGGTCGACGAAGACGAGGCGGGCGCCGCGGTTGCGGGCTTCGGCAACCTGAGCAAACGAGCCGGCAGCGCAGTTGAGCGTGCGGCCGACGAGGAGCAGATAGTTGACGTGGGCGTAGTCGGGGTCGACCGCGGCAACGCCGGCGGTGTTCGGACCGAAGACCATGCGGCGGGCAAGAGAGGAGGCCGAATTGCAGGTCGAGGAGTGGTTCACGACGTTCGGCGTGCCGAGCGTGTGGGCAAACCAGTTCTGGGAGCCCGTGAAGCTGTGGCTCGTCAGCATGACCGCGCGTTCGCCGTCACGCTCGACGATCGTCTTGAGCTTGGCTGCGATTTCCGTCAGCGCCTTATCCCAGGAGATTTCCTCGAATTCGCCGGATCCGCGCTCGCCCTTGCGCTTCAGAGGCTTCTTGATGCGCATCGGGTGGTTCCAGACCCACATCGTCTGTGCGCCTCGGCCGCAGTAGCCGCGCTGAGGATGGTCGGGATTGGGCATGATGCGCACGGTCGCGCGGGAGGCGGGCTCGCCTTCACGGCGCATGGCAAGCAGCCCGCAGCGGGCGCCGCACATGCAGCAGGCGACGGGATGAGCCGTCCAGCCGTCGGCCTTCATGGCGTCGACTTCAGCCTTGACGGCGGCCCAGGAAAAGCCCGAGGCCGCAGCGCCCGCAGCCGCAGCGCCGATGAGCGTGCGACGCGAGATGCCCGGCAGGTGTTCGCTGGTCTTCATAGATCTCTCCGATTTCGAGTAGTGGGTCGATGGCTGAAGGAGCCCGGTTGTTCGGCTCTCTTCCGCCTTGTCAACAGCATCGCAGGGCGGCGCTGCGTAAATACTGCGTGAAGTCCCTATAACCTCAAATGAATAGCGCCTGCGCTTTTGACGTCCGGACGGATGGAAACGCCGACGAACGGCATCGTTCGGCGATATCGCGGAATGTCGGCTGGATCATTCGGAGTTATCGCCGAATGTTGATTACGATTAAGATGGCAGCGAATGAGAAACTGTTTTGCGATAGATATTGTCTATGTACATGGAATTTTAGAGGCAAATATGGCCGTAGACAGCCTGTTTGCGGGTTTTTACACGCAAAATATTCTGATGAAACGAAGAATGTTCTGGTGTACAGGTCAAAAAAGGGCCTCGGCGCCGAAGCTGCCGAGGCCAAAGGTGGAAGTATTGGAGTCTTGACGGCTTATCGGGCCGGTTCGAAGATGGTGCCTGAACCTATTCCTCGGACCGTACCCGCGGCAGCGGCGCTCCAGACGGCGAGTGCGAGGAGCGTGAGGCCGCCTGCTGCAAACGGCAGAATTTGCAGTTCCAGGAGTTCCGAAACGCGGAAGGCGAGCACGGAGCAGGCGCCGATCGGGAAGACGAATGCCCACCACGAAAGAGCAAACGGAAGTTTTCCCAGAAGACGATTGCGCACGGTCATGGAGACGGCGAGCACCAGCCACCAGACGGCTGCGCCGAGAAATGCGGCGGCCAGAAGCGATGCGTAGCGCATGAGCGATGGGTCGCCCATCGTCTTGAGAAGCGAGAGCATCGAGAGCGGAATGACGCTGAGTGGCGCCAGATGGACCCAGAGCGTTGGCGTCATCTTGCCTTCGACCGGAGCGCCCAGGAAATGACGGGCCATCGTGAGCGCAAGAAGCCCGACGTACATGAAGATGCCCGCGCCGAAGCCCGTCATGTTGACGGCAAAGGCAAGCTCGCGCATGACGCCGTCGGATGCGGCGGCAAGCGGTGCGCCCGCGACCGGAATGACGACAAGGCCGACGGCCGGGATGAAGTGCGCCGGCGTCACCATCGCGAGCTTGAGACGCTCGCTCGTGAAGAGTCCGAAAAGGACAATGTAGCTCACGGCAAAGATCCCGAGCGCGCCCGACCACCAGAGCGGCGCGATAAGGCTCGCGGACAGTCCGCGGCCCGTCCATTCGGCCGCCATGACCAGCATGGCGATCGGGAAGGTTGCGTAGAAGCTTCCTTCGACGGGATGGCGCAGCTGAGCCATGACCGCGTCGCCATGCCGCATGAGGCGATAGAGCGCGGCAATGCCAAGAACCGTCATCATTGCAATCGCCAGCCAGTGAAGGACTTCGCCGACAAGAAGAAAGATGGTGGATAAGGAGCCGGCTTCGGCCGTAGCGCGGGCTGCAAGCTCAAAGGCAAGGCTCGTGACGGACGTGCCCATGACGGAGGCAAACCATCCCGGGGCCATGGGGCGAATGTAGCGTTCCATAAAATCACCTCGGTAAAGAGAAGGCGGAAGGAGCCGTCAGACGCAGGTGTTGTGTCGTGACGCTCTAAAAATTATTGGAACAATGCTAGCTGATGACCGGGACATTCGTCAAATCGCTTGAAGGTGATTCCCATCGGAATCGCGCCCTTGGCCCGTTGATTCGCTGTGAATGGCTATGGCATAGGGCTGCCGGCGAGTTGATTGAAGAATTGGGGTGAAAGGCTCTGCCGATAATTAAGGAAGCCGATAGGATTAGCTTAACGCTTGGTGTTGAACGGCTTGTATTGGAGATGCGAGAATTGTGTTAAATGAGTGAATATGTAAAGAGATGATGGGCGGATGCAAGCGGAAGAATGAAATTAAAGAGCGTAGGAGGTTGGAAATTCCGGTGTCTGATGTGACTGACGATCGTTGAGAAAGGCGAGGCTTTTATCCTCAACAGTCATGGATTCCGACAGTCGTTTTGACGCAGGTTCGGCATCGCAAAGAGAAGCCGGACAGGCGCAGCGAATCTCATGTTGAAGATTTCGGCATGTCTTCGGCAGTCTTTTGAATTGATTATGCAATAGATAATAACTATTGAGCGAGGGAAATATAACGATTGAAGAGGGGTGAAAACACCGAAAGGGCGAATTGGCGTCTTCGGGAAAACATGGCGGCGAAAAGAAGCGGTCGAGCCTAAACTCTTCTTTTCGGACCAACCGTCATCAACCATCCAAGGAGCATTTCATGAAGCGAGCCGCCGTCATCGGTTGCGGTGCCCTGGGCACCATTCTTGTCAAGAACTTTTCGAAGGCCGAAGGTTGGATCCTGACGGGCGTCATGGCCCGCACGAAGGCGCATGCCGAGGCGCTCGCCGAAACCGCGGGCTGCCGCGCTGCAGGAACGCTTGAGGAGCTACTGGCCGACAAGCCCGACCTTGTGATTGAAATTGCCGGCATCGGCGCCGCGAAGGAATACGGCGAGGCCGTGCTGGAAGCCGGCTGCGACTTCGTGCTGGTCTCCGCCGGCGCGCTCGCCGATCAGAAATGGAAGGCCCGCATGCATGACGCGGCCGTCCGCACGGGCCGCCGGGTTCACGTGGCCTCGGGCGCCATCGGAGGCTTCGACGTGCTTCGCACCGCGGCGCTCATGGGCGTTGACGAAGCGACATTTGAGAGCACCAAGTCCCCGAAGAGCCTCACGGGCGCGCCCGGCCTCAACGGCGAGGCGCTTCCGCTCGACCGCGAGACGGTTGCATTCGAAGGCGGCGTCGAAGAGGCCGTCAAGGGCTTCCCGAAAAACATCAACGTCGCTGCCGCCACGTCCTCGGCCGCCGATGCGCCGAACATTCGTGTGCGCCTTGTCTCCAAGCCGGGCCTCACGGTCAACACCCACCACATCGACGTGAAGGCGGGTGAAATGCACTGCGAGCTCTTCTTTCACTCGGCCTATGATCCGAAGAACCCGCGCTCGAGCACCTCGACAGCCTGGAGCGTTCTGGCGCTCCTCAAGAACCTTCAGAGCCCGATCTCCTACTTCTGAGATCTATCCGAACGAAGGTCTTGAAACCGGACAAGCAAAAGGCGCCGTCCCGCATTGCTGCGAAACGGCGCCTTTATTGTTTCAGCCGAAGGCTTATGAGCTTACTTCAGAAGCAGTTCGTTCATGAGCTTCACGAACTTGGCCGGATCCTTAACCGTGCCCTGATCGGCGAGAGCGGCCTGGTCGAGCATGAGTTCGCACCACTTTTCAAAGCCGGCTTCGTCCTTTTCGGCCTCGGCCTTCTTGAGAAGGGGATGCGACGGATTGATTTCGAGCGTCACCTTGTCTTCGGGGACCTGCTGGCCGGCGGCTTCGAGCATGCGGCGCATCTGCGGGGTGAGGCGCTTGTCGGCGTCTGCAACGAGGCAGCTCGGGCTGTCGACGAGGCGGGAGGAGACGCGGACGCCTTCAACGCGGTCGCCGAGCGCCTTCTTGATGCGTTCGACGAGGCCGGAGGATTCGCGGACGACTTCCTCGTGCTTCTTTTCCTCTTCGCTGTCGGCGAGTTCGCCGAGCTTGAGGTCGGCGGCCGTGACCGGGATGAACTTGTGGCCTTCGAATTCGGTCATGCCCTGCATCATCCACTCGTCGATGCGCTGCGTCATCAGGAGCACTTCAACGCCCTTGCGACGGAAGGTTTCGAGGTACGGCGAGCTGACGGCCGTTTCGAAGTTGCCGGCGGTGAGGTAGTAGATGTGCTTCTGCTTTTCGGGCATGCGGGCCACGTAGTCGGTGAGGCTCACGCTTTCCTCAGGTGTGCCGGACTTCGTGGAGGCAAAGCGCAGGAGCTTGAGAATAGCTTCGCGGTTTGCAAAGTCTTCGACCGGGCCTTCCTTCATGACGGCGCCGAAGTTCTTCCAGAAGATCGCGTACTTGTCCTTGTCGTCGGCGGCGAGCTTGGCAAGCATGTCAAGCGTGCGCTTCGTAAGGGCGCGCTTCAGCTTCTGGGTGATGCGGCTTTCCTGGAGGAGTTCGCGGGAGACGTTGAGCGGCAGGTCGGCGGTGTCGACGAGGCCGCGGATGAAGCGCAGGTAGTTCGGCAGGAACTGTTCGGCGTCGTCCATGATGAAGACGCGCTGCACGAAGAGCTTGAGGCCGTGCTGCTTTTCACGAGAGTAGAGGTCCCACGGCGCTTCCGGCGGAACGTAGAGAAGGGACGTGTATTCGAGCTCGCCCTCGACGCGGTTGTGAGCCCAGCAGAGGGGATCGCCGTAGTCGTGGGTGAGATGCTTGTAGAAGGCCTTGTACTGGTCTTCGGTGACGTCTTTAGGCGAGAGCGTCCAGAGCGCGCGGGCATCGTTGACCTGTTCCCAGGAGCCCGTGACTTCGGCTTCGTTCTCATCCTTCTTTTCGTCCTTGTCCGCAGGCTTTTCCTCCCAGAGGAAGACCGGCGTGGAGATGTGGTCGGAGTACTTGGTGATGGCATCGCGCAGGCGCCACTGGCCGAGGAATTCCTTCTCGTCCTCCTTGAGGTGAAGGATGATTTCGGTGCCGCGGGCTTCGCGGGTCACGTTGCCGGACGTGAAGGTGCCGTTGCCGTCGGATTCCCACATGACGGCTTCTTCGGGCTTGGCGCCCGCCTTGCGGGAGATGACCGTCACGCGGTCGGCGACGATGAAGGCGGAGTAGAAGCCCACGCCGAACTGGCCGATGAGCTGGGAGTCCTTCTTTTCCTCGCCGGTGAGCTGGGCCATGAAGGCTTCGGTGCCGGACTTGGCGATCGTGCCGAGATGGTCGTTGGCTTCGGCAAGCGTCATGCCGATGCCGTTGTCGATGACGGAGAGCGTGCCGGCCTTTTCATCAGCCTTGACGCGGATCGAGAAGATCGGATCGTCGGCCGTCAGTTCGGGCTTCGTGATAGAGAGAAAGCGCAGCTTGTCGACGGCGTCGGACGCATTGGAAACGAGTTCGCGAAGGAACACTTCCTTGTTCGAGTAAAGGGACTTGGCAAGAAGACCGAGAAGCTTGGTGACCTCGGTCTGAAAACCATGGACTTCCTGAGCCATTTTCTATTTTTCTCCAAAAATAACACCGCAGCTTGCGCTGCGCGGGGCGTGCAAGCACCCGATAAGCATGAATATGGGGACGCTTCATTAAATTTCAAGTGGCTCAATTTTCAGGATGGTACTTGTGTTCGGTCAGACGCATTCCTGATGATCGAGACGCTCGAGGCTGTCTTCCGGCGTGAAGGCGCTTTGATTTCAAAATGCCTGAAGACAAACAAATGAGCTTTTTGAGAGGCGCACGCGTGCTGTCAATGCTGTATAGTCGAACAATCATTTCTTTTTGAATCGATTCATCATGATGCTTCGCCTTTCAATCATTGCCGCTCTGTCCGTCGCCGTTTTGACGGGCTGCCAGAGCGTGCCCACGGCCGACGACTTCGACCGCATGCAGGCGCCCGACGCACAGGCGAGCCTGGCCAAAAATCTGATGAAGGTTTTTGCGTTCGACATGTACGACCGCGATGACGAAGGCCGGGGGGCCGTCGTGACGGCGAAGCCGGTTGAGGCCGGCGTGAACGGCGTCGACCTTCAGACGAGCGGCGGCAGCGGCTTCATCAACGGCATGCTCGAGGCGAGTGTGTTGGCTGCGGATCCCCTGAAGACCGTTCACTACTTCGGCTTCGTGCCCGCATCCGAAGCCGCCGGCGAACGCGCGGCCGTGAGAGCGGCGGCGGGCAGGGTTGTTCGCGACATGGCCGTGCACTTCGGCAATGACGGCTGGCGCTTTGCCTGGACCAATCCCAAGGCCGATCTGCGAAGCTTTGGCTATATGGTGACGCAGGACGTCTTCTTCGAAAAGGACGGCACCGTCTGCAGAATTCCCCAGGGCATCTCGTCTCTTGAACCCGGTCAGGCCGAAGGCTGCGCCGTGACCGTCGTGGTGCGAAGCCGAGACGTTTCCCGGGGCGAAGAGCCCGACGATTCGGGGTTCGAACCCGTTCCAGCCTGGATTGATCCGGCTCGCACGCCCGCCTGGCGCGTGCGCTCCGTTGCCATCGGCTCGCGCATGCCCGACGGCTCTGCCTTTCTGACGCCCGAACGCCAGCTGTCTCTTGCGAAGGCAACAGGCAGGCTCATGGGACTCTATGCGTTTGATGAAAACAACGTTCCGTATGTCGGCTGGGAGGGAAGAATCGAGCGCTTTGCCGTGACGCCCGAGGCGCGCGCGGCCGTCGAGGCCGAGGCCCGCGAAGCTTCCGTTCCGATGACCGACAAGGTTTTGAAGACGATGTCCGGCTGGATGCCCTGGTAGGCGCAAAGCCATTGCGGATTAGACGGATTTGAAGGCCGGTGATGCATGAGCACGCCGGCTTTTGTGTTATCTGAAGAATAAAAATGCTTCTTTCGTCCTCCGGCAGAGGCCATTTGTCGGCAATAAGCAAACCAATTTTTCATTTGATCTCGATCATGCGGACTAGGGGGAAGGAAGCGACCGCACCGCGTTTTTGACGCGGATGCGGCAGGTAGAATGACTCTCCAATCAAGCACCGAAAAATGTGCGCAAGCCCTCAAAACCCCGGCGGGTCATGCAGACAGGCCCGCTCGAAAAGAAAACGGAGAATGTAGAAATGTTCATGAAGAAAGCCTTTGCCGCCGTCCTTGCCGCCGCCGTCCTCGTTGCCGGCGCCGTTGAAGCCAAGGATCTGCGCGTTGCGTCCAACACCACCTTCCCGCCGTTTGAATTCGTCAACACGAAGACGCAGGAAATCACGGGCTTTGAAATGGATCTGATCCGTGCGATGGGCAAGCAGGCCGGTTATGACGTCAAGATCATGAACATGTCCTTTGACGGCATCATTCCGGCTGTTCTCTCCGGCTCCGTCGACGTGGGCGCCTCCGGCTTCTCCGTCACCGAAGAACGCAAGAAGCGCGTTCTCTTCACGGAACCGTTCTACAAGTCCGGCCTGACGGTCCTGGTCACCAAGGCCAATGCCGACAAGATTCACGGCTTCAAGGACCTCGACGGAAAGAAGCTTGCCGTTCAGATCGGCACGACGGCCGCCTCCAAGGCCAAGGACATCAAGGGCGCTCAGGTTCAGACCTTCAACAACGCCGGTGATGCCATTCTTGAGCTCGCCAACGGCGGTTGCGAAGCGGTCATCAACGACAAGCCCGTGACGGACTACATCCTTACGCAGCAGCCTCGCCTTGCCAAGAAGGTCGTGCATCTTCCGGAAATGCTTTCTGCCGACGACTTCGCCATGGTTGTTGCGAAGGATCGTCCGGAACTCGCCGCCGAGCTCAATGCGGCTCTCAAGGCCCTTAAGGACAACGGCGAATTCGACAAGCTCATGACGAAGTGGTTCGGCACGACGAAGTAAGGCGCGTCAAGTCAAACCATTCGCAACAGCGGCGCCAGCCTGTATTAGCGCCGCCCGGGAAGCCGGTCCTCTCTCGCGGAGGATCGGCTTTTTCGGATCCGGCGGCGCTGCTTATGCCTTGAGATGCTTCACCGGTTCTTCATTTTCGTCTTTGATGTATCCCAGATAGAAGAGGCAGACGGACGGATTGAACACGGTGTCGCGAGCATCGGCGCTTAAGCAGAGACTGGGACAGCGTTCTTTGATGCCGGCGATGATGTCGTCGACGGAATGCCCGTATGCGTCAATGTCGATGATGGCAGGAATGAGCTCGCGAAGTTCGGTTTCCGTAAAGCCGGACATGGTTGCATAAGCAGGCGAATCCAACGGATTTATGAAGGCGCCGGCCTTCATGCTGCTAAGAGCGGCCGAAGATTCGCCTGTGACAAATATCTTGGCGACGGGACCGGAATCCGAACAGGCGCATCTGAGCTTCTGGAAGAAGTCCAAGAATATCGCGGCATAAGCCGAAGTGCGGGCCTCGTCAACCTCTCCGTGCAATGACTTGTTGAGCAGGTGGTCAT
>CAKQKT010000044.1 GCA_934249275.1 uncultured Sutterella sp.
CGACACAAGGGGTTAAGAGGCTACGGACGAATCGGTTATGAACGTTTCATAACTTATCCCCGCGAAGTCAGGGTAAGCCGGTTCATATTCTTGGAAAAGGAAACGGGCCCACAGTCTTGGGTGACTGCGGGCCCGTTGGATATTTGCGGTGTCAGAAATCCGCTCGGCGCCTGGACGAAGCGTCAGGGACGGCGCTTGTCGAGGCCGAGGTCGGCCATGATCGTGGCGGAGATTTCTTCAATCGACTTCGTCGTGGAATTGAGCCAGCGGATGCCTTCGCGTGCCATCAGACCTTCGGCATCGGCGATTTCCTGGCGGCAGTTTTCAATGCTCGCGTAATGGCTGTTCGGACGGCGTTCGTTGCGGATTTCCGAGAGGCGTTCGGGCTTGATGGACAGGCCGAAGAGCTTGCTGCGAAGCGGGATGAGCGCGTCCGGGAGCGAGCCGCGGTCGAAGTCCTCGGGAATGAGCGGGTAGTTGGCAACCTTGAGGCCGAACTGCATGGCGAGGTAGAGCGACGTCGGGGTCTTGCCGGAGCGGGAGACGCCCACGAGAATCACGTCGGCTTCGTCAAGGCCGCGGTTCGTCTGGCCGTCGTCGTGCTGCAGCGTGTAGTCGATGGCGGCGATGCGGCGGTTGTAGCGCGCGTCGTCGCGAATGCGGTGGCTCTGGCCGATGGAGTGGGCGCTCTTCATGCCGAGTTCGGTTTCGAGCGGGCCGACGAACTTGCGGAAGAGGTCGATGATGTGGCCGCTCACGTGCTCGTTGAACGTGCGCATGATGTCCGGATCCACGAAGGTCGTGAAGATGATCGGACGAAGGCCCTCGTCCTTTTCCACCTGATTGATGTGCTTGGCGACTTCAAGCGCCTTTTCGACCGTATTGACGAACGGAATGCGCGTCTGATGGTATTCAAGGTCGGGGAACTGCGTCATGATCGAATGCGCGAGCGTTTCGGCGGTAATGGCTGTGCCGTCGCTCACGATGAAGATCTGTCGGCAGGAATCGCACTTCTGAGTGTCTGTCATGGCGGATAAAAGAAAAGGATTGGGTAATCCGTCAATTCTACCTGATCATCACGCATGGAGGCGATGCGGATGCGGGTTTGCCGCGGTTTGGAATTAAAGCCTGGGACTTCTGCGCATGAGAAGCTCTGCGGCGAGGAAGATGAGCGCTGCAAAAAGCGATAGAAGAAGGCAGAGCGCGTTGGCTGCGTCGAAGTCCGCGCGCGAGACCGCGTTGAAGATTTCGAGCGAAAGCGTGTTGGTGCGCTCCGAGATGTTGCCGCCGAGCATCATCGTGATGCCGACTTCGCCCGAGACGCGGGCGCATCCGAGAAGAAGCGCGGCCGCAAGGCTGGGCCTCACGAGCGGGAGCGTCACGTGAAGAAAGACGTCCCGGCTGCCGGCGCCGTGAATGCGCGCCGCCTCCTCGAGCTTCATGAGGCGCGGCGAGGCGAAGGCTGCCTGAAGGGGCCTGACGACGAGCGGAAGCCCGGCGATGAAGCCGGCAAGCGTCACGGCCGTTTCGTTGAAGATGAGAGAGAGTCCGAAGGGCTCGATGGAGCTCCCGACAAAACCGGTGCGCCCGAGCACAGTGAGCAGCATGTAGCCGAGCGCAACGGGCGGAAAGACGAGTGGAATCGTGATGACGAAGCCGAGGACGCGCGGGGCGGGTCCGGACGCCCTCGCAAGGTAGTAGCCGGCGAGCGGCCCCGCGACAAGGAAGAGCGCGAGCGTGACGAGGCACGTCTTGGCGGTGAGCGCAAGCGAGAAGAGAAGCTGCGGCTCTTCAAGAATCAGGCTGAACATGGCGGGGCTCGGGTTGCTGGCGCGGCATTACTGGATGCCGAACTTCTTGAGCACGGCTCTGGCCTTGTCGGAGGCCAGGAAGTCCATGAAGGCCTTCACGTCCGCATCGGCTTCGGCGCCGCGAACCGGACGGGCGGTCATGTGCACGACGGCGCTTTCGTCATGGATGGCAATGTGGCCGCCGAGCTTGTCGGTGCCGGACTTGAGAACGGCGAGGTTGACGAAGCCCGCGTCCATGTTGCCGGTCGTCACATAGGAGTAGACCTGCGGAACGGTGCCCACAACCTGAAGCTTGGGCGCGACCTTGGCTTCAAGTCCAGCGGCCTGAAGCCATTTGGCGGCGGAGCGGCCGTAGATGGCGGCCTTCGGGTTGGGGGAGGCGACGCTCTTGACGGCGTCGAGCGCAATGTCCTCGGCCTTTTCAAGATTGAGGCCCTTGCGCCAGACGAGCACGAGCGGCGTGTCGCCGAGGCGGCGGGCGGCCGGAGCGAGATCGTCGTTGAACTTTGCAAGCGTCGCTTCGTCGGAGATGACGACGTTGACGCCGTTGCCGTGCTTGACCTGGGCGAGCATCTGGCCGATGTTGCCGCCGAAGCTCTTTTCAACGGCGACGCCCGTTTCCTTCTGATAAAGCGATGCGAGGGCGTCGACCATCTTGACGTAGCCCGCACCGGTCGTGACCACGACCTGAGCGGCATTGGCGGCGCCGGCGGCAAAGGCGGAGACGGCGGCAAGAGAAATGAGAAGCGACTTGAGTTTCATGACGGGGGGATCCTTGGTGTCAGTCAGAAACGGGCGAATGCGTGATGCCCGTGATGCGTCCGTCCTTCATCTGAAGAACGGTTTTGGCAAGCCGCTCGGCTTCGTCGGCGGCATGCGTGATGTAGAGAACGGGAATGCCCGTGATCTCTGGAATGCGTTCGAAATAGCCGAGGAGCTCGGCCTTGCGCTCCGAGTCGAGGCTCGCGAGCGGCTCGTCCATGATGAGGAGCGTTTCGGCTGCGAGAATGGCGCGGCCGAGCGCCGCGCGCTGGCTTTCGCCGCCCGAGAGCGTGTTCGGACGCCGGTTGAGCAGATGGCCGATCCCGAGAACCTCGATGAGGCGTGCGGAATCCGCCGCGGACTTGCGACGGCCGAACTTTTGGCCGAAGAGCAGGTTCTCGCGGACGGTGAGGTGCGGGAAAAGACGGTGGGACTGAAAGACGAATCCGATGCCGCGCTTCTCTACGGGGAGGTCGACGGACGGATGGTCGGAATGAAAAACGCGGCCGTTGACGGCAATCGTGCCGCGGACGGGCTTCACGAGGCCGGCGATGCTGCCCGCAAGCGTCGACTTGCCGCAGCCCGAAGGACCGAGCACGGCCGTGAAGCCGTCGCCGGGAAGCTCGCAGTCGGCTTCAAGCGTGAAGCCCGGAAGCTGCGTCGTGAAGTGAAGGGAAATCATGGTCGAACCAACCGCCATTCATTTTTGGAATAGCGGTTAGTTTACCAAGATTTTTGCGTGAGGACGGAAGTTGGATAAAAATCGCAGGGCAGGTCGAAGCCTGAGGAATCAAAGGTCGCGGGCGAGGGCGGCTTCGATTTCGGCGACGCCTTCGAGAACGCCGGCGGCAAGTGCGTAGAAGCGTGCATCCTCGCGGGCGCGGATGGCGGCAGCGAATGCCGGAATCCATTTGCAGGCGTGCGCCTCGAAGAATTCGGCGGCGGCTTTGGGCTCGCTCTTGAGAATCAGCACGGTGAGAAAGCCGAACTGCAGGCCGAGATGGTCTTCGGGAACGCCGAGAATGCCTGCCGTTTCGAGCCCCGCGTCGGCGTAGGCCTTGCGGCACTCAAGCTGTGAGAGGGGGATTTCGTCCTTGTGGAGCCAGGCGGATTCGGCAAGCGGGACCGTGTTCTCGCAGGTGCCGAGGAAGAGTCTCGCGTATTCGCGCTCAAGCTCGAGGGCTTGGGGAGCGGGGGCGTTGAGGACGGCTTCGAATGGAGCGGGATTGACGCCGAGCTCGACGGCAAGGCCTGCGGCGGCCTGCATCGCATCGGCGTAGCGCTCGTAGGCGTCGGCGGCCTCGGGCTGAAGAAAGATGGCGGAAAGCGCGTCGAAGACGGACTGGCGCGCAAAGTCCTGCAGCTGCTGAGTGACCACGGGGCTCGTCTCTCTTGTGATGGTGGGTCGAAGATCCGTTTCGGAGGGGGGCGGAACGGTTTCTGCCATTTTATCCGCATCACGCCGGCTCTGCGGGCGGCTAGGCAGTAGTGCCTAGATGCTCTCAATGGAAGCAGGGTTCCGTTTAGGTTTCGTCAATTGTTGCTATTACGAGTCACTTAAACCGCATGAAATTGCCGTGCAGGATCAAAAAAACTGCAGGTTGCACAATATTTCAGCCCATAAAGCGCGCTGAACGGGTAAAATCCCCCACAATTGAACCACCGCCCCGGCTGTTGGGGCTTAAGAGGATAAGCATGGTACAGGGTCGTTACGTATTCCCCTTTAGTCAGCTTCGCATGACCGACGTCGATCGCGTCGGCGGCAAGAACGCTTCGCTTGGTGAACTGCTCAGCCAGCTCACGAGCGCCGGCATTCGCGTGCCGGACGGTTTCGCCACCACGGCCGAAGCCTTCCGCCTCTTCCTGAAGGAAGGCGGTCTTGAAGAACGCATCGCTCAGCGTCTGAGCACGCTTGATGTCGACGACGTCAAGGCTCTCGCCGTTGCCGGCGCTGAAATCCGCGGCTGGATTGAAGCCGCTCCGTTCCCCGCCGAGCTCGAAAAGGAAATCCGCGAATTCTATGAATGGCTCAAGGACGGTCAGGAAGAAATCTCCGTCGCCGTTCGCTCTTCCGCTACGGCTGAAGACCTTCCGGACGCCTCTTTTGCCGGTCAGCAGGAAACCGTGCTCAACGTCGTCGGCATCGACGCCGTCTTCAAGCACATGAAGGAGGTCTTTGCCTCCCTCTACAACGACCGCGCCATTTCCTACCGCGTTCACAAGGGCTTCACGCACGCCGAAGTCGCCCTGTCCGCCGGCGTGCAGCGCATGTGCCGCTCCGACCGCGGCGCTGCCGGCGTGATGTTCACGCTCGACACCGAATCCGGCTTCGACCAGGTCGTCTTCATCACCGCCTCCTACGGCCTCGGCGAAACCGTGGTCCAGGGCGCCGTGAACCCGGACGAATTCTATGTTCACAAGCCCATCCTTGATGCCGGCAAGTATCCGATCATCCGCAAGACGCTCGGCTCCAAGCTCATCAAGATGGAATTCGAATCCGACAAGTCCGCCGGCCGCACGGTCCGCACGGTCGACGTCCCGGCTGAAGACCGCCGCCAGTTCGCCATCACCGACGAAGACGTGATCGAGCTCGCCCGCTTCGCCCGCATCATTGAAAAGCACTACGGTCGTCCGATGGACATCGAATGGGGCAAGGACGGCAACGACGGCAAGATCTACATTCTTCAGGCTCGTCCGGAAACGGTCAAGTCCCAGCAGAACAAGGCCGACGTCCAGCTTCGCTACACGCTCAAGTCCAAGGGCCGCCTGCTTTGCCAGGGCCGCGCCATCGGCCAGAAGATCGGCTCCGGTCCGGTCCGCATCGTTGAAAGCGCTGCCGAAATGGACCGTGTCCAGGCCGGCGACGTTCTCGTCACGGACATGACCGACCCCAACTGGGAACCGGTGATGAAGAAGGCTTCCGCCATCGTGACGAACCGCGGCGGCCGCACCTGCCACGCCGCCATCATCGCCCGCGAACTCGGCATCCCGGCCGTTGTCGGTTGCGGCGACGCCACGGAACGCCTCTGCGAAAACGACGAAGTGACGGTGTCCTGCGCCGAAGGCGACACGGGCAACATCTACGAAGGCATCCAGGAAGTCGCTGTTGAAGAGGTTCAGCGCGGCGCCCTGCCGGAAATCCCGGTCAAGATCATGATGAACGTCGGCAACCCGCAGCTCGCCTTCGAGTTCCAGGCCATCCCGAACAAGGGTGTCGGCCTTGCCCGCCTCGAGTTCATCATCAACAACAACATCGGCATCCACCCGAAGGTTGTTCTTGACTACCCGAACGTTCCGAGCGAACTCCGCGACGCCGCCGAACGCCTTTCCGCCGGCTATGCCAGCCCGAAGGAATTCTTCGAGAAGCGCATCGCCGAAGGCGTGGCCACCATCGCCGCCGCCTTCTATCCGAAGAAGGTCATCGTCCGCATGTCCGACTTCAAGTCCAATGAGTATCGCAAGCTCATCGGCGGCGCTCTCTATGAGCCGGAAGAAGAAAATCCCATGCTCGGCTTCCGCGGCGCCTCCCGCTACATCTCGAACCAGTTCGCCGAATGCTTCGCGATGGAATGCCGCGCCATGAAGTTCGTCCGTGACGAAATGGGCCTCACCAACGTCGAACTCATGATTCCGTTCGTCCGCACGCTCAACGAAGCCAAGCGCGTCAACGAAATCATGGAACAGCACGGCCTCAAGCGCGGCGTCAACGGCCTTCGCCTCAACATGATGTGCGAAATTCCGTCCAACGCCGTTCTCGCCGACCAGTTTCTCGACTACTTCGACGGCTTCTCCATCGGCTCCAACGACATGACGCAGCTCGCCCTCGGTCTCGACCGCGACTCCGGCCTCGTCGCCGCGTCCTTCGACGAACGCGATCCGGCCGTCAAGGCGCTCCTCGCCATGGCCATCAAGGCCTGCCGCGCTCGCGGCAAGTACGTCGGCATCTGCGGCCAGGGTCCTTCCGACCACGCCGACTTCGCCGCCTGGCTGATGGAACAGGGCATCGAGTCCATCTCGCTCAACCCCGACACGGTTGTCGATACGTGGCGCCGCCTCGCCGCCAAGTAATTGACGCGCTGAGACATTAGTCCAAAACAAAGCTCCCGCCTTCTCTGGAAGACGGGAGCTTTTTTCATGGACGCTCGACACGGGCGGCATGCGGGCGTTCCGGCGGATTTGCTTGACGAAGCGCGTGAGAATGATTATCATTATTGCAAATGAGAATCGTTCGCAGAGTGCGGACGGGCAGGACCACCGAATCGCAGGCGCATTGGGGCGCCGGGAGGAAACATCATGACGAAGCATGCGGCCGACAGGATGCGGGCGGCGCTCAGAACCGCGTCCACTGCGGGTCTGTCGGCATCCGCATTTTTTCTGGCGGCGCCTGTACTCGGCCTTATTGCGCCGCAGACAAGCTTTGCCGCCGCTGTTGCGGCGTTTGCCGCGGCGACAGGGCTTGATGCGATTCGGGACCGCACGCACGGCGATTGATTTTCACTTTCTCAGCAGTTGAGTGAGAGTCGGCGCCCGCAGTTCTCTTCGGAGTATTGCGGGCGCTGTTTTTGTGCATCTTTCGGACTCTCAAATGGTAAGTGCGTGAAAACCTAGGGGCGGCTTCGTCCGCCGCTGTGCTACATTGTCTGAGCATGCCCGTCAGGTCCGCCGGGCGGTTCCGGCGGACTGAAGAGGCGCCTCTAGGAGAATGTGAAGTTGTTCATATCGGGTACGGTTATCTGGTTCATCCTCGCACTCATCGTTGCGGGCGTCGAAATGGTGGCGGGCACGGTTTACATGCTGGCCGTCGCCGTCGGATGCGCGGCTGCCGGCGCGGCGAGCTGGTGCGGGATTCCCGCCTCCTGGCAGTTAGCGGCCTGCGCGGTCGTGACGTTCGTCGGCTGTGCGCTGGCGCGTCTTCTTCGCCGCAAGAAGAGTCCCGAGGCCGACCGCCTCATGCGCCTTGACGAAGGCGAGCGGATCCGCGTCGAGTCCGTGGGCACGGGCGGCAACGCCGTCGTGCAGTATCGCGGCGCTCCTTGGATCGCCTGTGCCGAAAAGGGCGAGCTTACCCCCGGCATCTGGGTCATCGCCCGCGTCGACGGCACCCGCCTCATCCTTCGTCCCGCCGCCAGCTAGCAGGATGATTCCCTCGTTTTCAAGCCATACGGAGACAATTAGAAAATGAACGTCAGCGGCTTTCTCATCTTTACGCTCGTGCTCGTCGTCGTAGCCGTGCTTTTTGCGTTCCAGTCCGTCAAGGTCGTGCCGCAGCAGACCGCCTGGGTGGTCGAGCGCCTCGGCAAGTTCCATGCGGTTCTGACGCCGGGCCTCAACTTTATCATTCCCTTCATCGACCGCGTCGCCTATCGCCATTCGCTCAAGGAAATCCCGCTGGATACGCCGAGCCAGGTCTGCATCACGCGCGACAATACGCAGCTCACGGTCGACGGTGTGCTCTTCTTCCAGGTGACCGATCCTCAGCGCGCCTCCTACGGCACGTCGAACTACGTGGTCGCGATCACGCAGCTCGCCCAGACGACGCTTCGCTCCGTCGTGGGCAAGATGGAGCTCGACAAGACCTTTGAGGAGCGCGACCTCATCAACAAGTCCGTCGTTTCCGCGATTGACGAGGCGGCCCTCAACTGGGGCGTCAAGGTGCTTCGCTACGAGATCAAGGACCTGACGCCGCCCGCTGTCATTCTGCAGGCCATGCAGCAGCAGATCACGGCAGAGCGTGAAAAGCGCGCCGTCGTGGCCGCTTCCGAAGGCCGCAAGCTCGAGCAGATCAACCTCGCCACCGGCGCCCGCGAAGCCGCGATCGCCCAGTCCGAAGGCGAAAAGCAGGCTGAAATCAACAAGGCCGAAGGCCAGGCGGCCGCGACGCTCGCCCTTGCCACGGCCACGGCTGAGGCGCTTCGCCGCGTGGCCGCGGCCACGCAGGCCGAGGGCGGCATGAACGCCGTGAATCTGCAGGTGGCCGAAAAGTACGTCGAGGCCTTCTCTCAGCTCGCCAAGACCAACAACACCCTGATCGTGCCGGGCAATCTCGGCGATATCTCGGGCATGATCGCCTCTGCGATGAAGATCGTGGACGGCGCCAAGACCCGGCTCCCGCCCAAGGCCTGAGCCTTGTCGTCATGATCGTTCCAGCGCCCGCCGGTTCATGCCAGCGGGCGTTTTTCATGAGGTGCGCTAGGTATAATGTCCGCATGTTTTCACGAGGGCGCGGATCCTTTCGTCCGGGCTCCCACGCATGGAATTTCCTATGACCGAACAGAATACGAGCGGCGCCGTCGTTGCGCTGCCTTCGATCGGCGATCCCGCCGTTCTTGCCGACGTCCTGATGTACAGCGCTCGCGACGCGATCGCCGTCATGATGGATGAAGAGGGAGATCCCAACGACTACGCGAAGATCGTCTTCGGCGTCGCCTCCATCTTCATGGGACACACCGATTCGCTCGAGCTCCCCAAGGGCTGGGATCCCGCCGCCGCGGGCGCCGCTCTTCGTCCGCTTCTTGCCGAAGTGATCGATGAAATGCCCGAAGAGGATCGCAAGACCTTTGAGGACGACGAGAGCATGCTCGCCCTTGCCGTCATGACCTGCTTCCAGGAAGCTGCTTCCATTGCCGAAGCCTGGGCTGAAACGCACAAGGCAACGGATGCGCAGACGATTCTGAACGGCGTCCTTCAGGACGACCTTTTCGCCGCTCATTTCCGCACCTGGGCCGAGATGATTCTCGGCATCGAGCCCGAGGAAGGCGTAGACGTACAGAACAATGAGGAGAAGGCCGAATGACGGAAGAAATGAAGGACGGCATTGAAGCCGAAGAAAAGATTGAGGAACAGGCCGAAGAGAAGGCCGAGGCGGTCGTGCTTGACGAATCCGTGCTCGAACAGCTTCTCGTGGGCTGCATCTGGGACGTGCTTCGCCGCATGCACCGCGTGGCGAGCAAGGCTCTGACGCCCGATCAGGCGACCGAAGAGGACGACGCCATCGCCCGCCACCTCGCCCGCACGCTGATGGGCGAGAATCCGGGCTTCACGGTTTCGCTTCCTCTTGTAGGCCCGTCGCTCGTCGACGAGCTTCGCAAGCTTCCCGAGTATGCCGACGACAAGCTGCCCGAGGAAATCGACGGCGCCAACCCGCGCGCCGTCATGGTCTATGTCTGCCGCACCTTCCTGCACGGCATCTACGACATGGTCCGCGACCTTTCGAAGGCCAATGAAATGACGCCTGAGAAGCTCTCCGAGACCGTGAATGCGACCGCCGCCCAGTGGACGCTTCGCTTTACGGGCCGCAGGGCTGAAAACCTCAACTGATTCGGGAGAAGAGCATGGCCGGTTGCGGATCGAACTGCAGCGGGGGCTGCTGCAAGGACTTCAGCTCCAAGGCGGCTCGTCTGCCGAATCTTCTGAGCGTCGAGGTGACGGGCGGAATTTTCGAAAAGGCGGTCCGCAACATGACGCTTCGCGCCGCGCAGCGCAAGGCTGGCATGATGAGCGACGAGGAGTACGAGGAGGCCAAGAGCAAGCTCGTGCGCTGGCTCGTCAATGCCTTCTCGGGCGAAAACCCCCACTACGAGGCCGACTCCGAGTGGCACGGCAACGGCGGTCTTTCCGACTATCTTGCCGAGACGCTTGATTATCACGGTCATTCAAGCCGCCAGGTGGTCACCCATGCGGCGGCGCTCTTTGCCGACGATGCCGACAATCTTGCACGCGAAATCATCGAGCGCGGAGGCCCCGATACGCCCGCCGCCGCTCAGGCTGTGGCGCAGGTGGCCGGCATGTGGGCCCAGGTCTTTACGGGCGTGCCGCCCGAGTTTGCCTGAGGTGCTTCATGAATCGCAGTCCGCTTGAAGAACGCGCTCCCGACGTCACCCGCGAGATCATGGGACGCCTCTCTCCCGAGGCCATGCGCACGCTGCGCGCCGTTTCCGAGATGCGCAACCGTCCGGCCGAGGAAGTTCTTCGCGAGGAGCTTGAGGGCTACATCGCCGACAAGCTTCCCCTTCCGGACGTCGAGGGCATCATTCACGCAATGGGCGAGCGCTTCTATGCGCTCGGCTATGCATGCGGCACTGCAAGGCGTTTTCTGAGAAAGCTGCGCGGCGAATGAGCGAAGAGGCAGTCAAGAAAAATCGGTTCGAAGCCTGACGGTTCCGAGCCGATTTTGTATTGGCGCGTTTGTTCCTTGACGGTGCTCAAGCGCTGGCGCCGAGGAGCTTTGCCTTGAGGTCCGAGTCGATCGTGTTTTCGCCGAGCCAGATGGAGAGGACCGCGTTGTAGAGCGCGCGGCCTCCGCCGATCGCCTCGCCGACGGGCTTGCCGTTGAGATGCACCGTGGTGCCGGCTTCAGGCGAGAAATCGAAGTCGATGATGTCGCCCGTCTTTACGTCGCCGATGTTCTTCATGAGCGTGCGAAGGGCTTCGAGTTCGGCTGTGATGGCCTTTTCCTGCTCGGGCTTGAGGTTGGCGCTGATGCCGTCGTTGAGCGAGCTGATGAAGCTCGAGCCTGAGACGTCGCGAAGAAGGCCGAGACGAACGCGCGCGGCGCCGTTCTGAGAGAGAACATCGGTGTTCTTGTGCGAGGCCGACTTCAGATAGAGGCCGGCCGTGTAGACCTTGAAGAAGAACTTCTTGCGAAGGCCTGCGCCGTTGAGCTGAAGCTGTTCGCCGGCAACCGTCGCTTCGGGCGCGTACGTGATGGATTCGACGGTGATCGGTTCGGCGGCTATGGCCGAGCCGAGCGTCAGGGCAAGGCCGGCGGCCAGCGCCGTCTGATGAATGCGGAAGGACATGTGGATGAAGCCCGTTGTAAATGATTAATAGACGGGAATCCTATCACCCCAAATGCCGCCAAAGCAGTCGCGTAAAGACGACTTTATGAGTTGGCCTTTTGGGCTTCGGCAGCCTTTTTCGCCTCAATTCGCTTCTGGCGCTTTCTGCCGCGCACGACGGAGCTCGTCTGCAGGGCGACGGAGAGGCCGATGAGGCCGATGCCGGCGTAGAAGGACATGCCGAGGTCTCGTGCTTCTCCGAAGATGATCATGGCGAGGATGATCGAGTAGATCGGCTCGAGGTTGTAGGAGAGGTTCACCGTAAAGGCCGAGATGTGCTCGAGCGACTGGATCTGCAGGATGTACATGAAGAGCGTGCAGAAGATCGCGAAGATCGGCAGATAAAGCGTGTCGGGCCAGGTCGGGAAGAAGGGTTCGGGAGGCATGAGCGAGACGTAGATCGGAATCGCGATGCAGGAGAATGCAAAGCCGCCGAGGAGCTGCCAGCTCATGACGGTGACGCTCGAATACTTGGCGCGATAGCGCTTGAAGTAGACGGCAAGGAGCGCCGCGGCCGCCGCGCCGATCAGGCCGAGCGCAATGCCGAGGCGGTACTGCGCATCAAAGTGGAAGATGAGCGAGATGCCGAAGATCGTCACGAGCGAGAAGAGCACTTCGCGAATCGAAATGCGCGCCTTGTTCATGAGCGGCTCGATGAGCGCCGTGAAGAAGCCGATGGACGAAAAGGCCACGACGCCGATGCTCACGTTCGAAGCCTTGATCGAGGCGTAAAAGAGCGTCCATTGGACGGCCAGAAGCGCGCCCACGCCCATGATCGCGAACTTGTCGCGCGTCGCTACCTTCTCCAGACGCTTCGTCAGCCATGCCCATAGCCAGAGGCAGCTGCCGGCGATCACAATGCGCCAGAAGACGATGAGCCCCGGAGAGAGCATCATGAGCTTGCCGAAGACGCCGGTCCAGCCGGCAAGAAGAATCGAGATGTGGAGCTGAAGGAAGGCCTTTTTCACGGCGCACCGTTTGGAAAGAATGAGTAGGAAAAAACGGAAACGGAGTCTGCTTTATGCGACAGCCCGGGTCGGCTAATCCTACCTCAAGAGGACGAAAGTTTCCATTGATCGGACCATGGCGTTTTCCATGCCCGGTCCGGCGAAGTGTCAAGTTACGTAAAGGTCTATTGAGAAAAGAAAATTTAGCTAGCTAAGCAATATTGTTCGGTGTTATCTTGGGTTCAGGACAAAAGGGAGGCGCACCCCGGCGCCGCCCGCATTCAGACCTTCGACAATTCATCGAGACAAATCATGCGCAGAATCGTTTACGGATTTACGGCCTTGACCGTTCTGTTCTGGCTTTTCGGCCTTTGGTACATGCCGCCCACTTATGACGCACGCGGGTGGTCCCACGAAATTTTCTTTGTGACGGGCGTCGTCGCCTGGGGCTGGATGGCCTTGTGCCTCATCATTGCAGTGCGTCCGGCCTGGTTTGAGCGCGTGACGCAGACGCCGCTGGATTCGCTCTATGTCTGGCACCGCCGTCTGGGCTGGTGGGCGCTGGCGCTTGCCTTCGTGCACTTCTTCACGAAGACGATCTTTTCGCCCGTGATCGCGCTCTTCAATCTTCCTCGTCCGGGCCGCTTTGTGGCGGCTGAGAATCCGGACTTCTGGGCCGGGCTTTGGGCATCGCTTCGCCCGATCGCCAATACGTCCGCCGAATGGCTGACGTGGGCCATGCTCGTGCTGTGCCTGCTGGCCGTCGTGCGCGCGCTTTGCTACACGCACTGGCTCAAGTTCCACAAGATCCTTTCGATCGTCTTCCTCGGACTCACGCTGCACTGCGTGCGCCTCATGGATGCCAGCGACTTCATGACGCCGTTTGGCTGGCTCAATCTCGCCGTGACCGCCGCGGGCGCCGTTGCCGCACTGATCCTTCTCTTCCGCGGTCCGGGCGCGAAGCTTCGCGAGGAAGGCACGATTGTCTAGACCGAAGTCCGGGGCTCCACGACGAAGTGGGTGATCGAGACGCCGCTTGCGCATCGCGTCAATCCCGGCCAGTTCGTCTTCGCAGCGACTCAGGGCGAACCGCTTCATCCGTTCTCCGTGGCCGGCATTGAAGACGGGCGCATCACGCTTATGATCCGCCGTCTCGGCGACTACACGACCGATGTCGTTCCCAACATCCCGAAGGGAGCCTCTGTCAAGCTTGAAGGTCCGTGGGGCGCCTTCCGCCCGGTCTTTGACGAGAAGCCGCAGACCTGGGTGGCCGCCGACATCGGCATCGCGCCCTTCATGGCCTGGCTTGAGGCTGCTGCCCACGAGAAGCATGGTCCGATTGCGCTCTGCTGGTGCATTCGCGATCTTGAAAAGGAAGGCTATGCCGACGAAGTGAAGGCGGCCTGTGAAAATGCTGGCGTGACGCTGCGTGTTTTTGAGAGCAAGGTGCGCCGCGCAACTGTTGAGGAATTGCTCGCCGACAAGCCCGAACGACTCGCAATCTGCGGCGGCGCTTCGCTGGCCAAGAGCTTGAGGAAGACCTGGAAGGGCAGTCCCGATGCCTTGATGACCGAGGAATTCCATTGGCGCCACGCCAAGTAACGCTCCGGCGGCTTGAGGCGGCCGAGTGACGGATGAATCCGTCCTCGGCCATCTTGTTGTTGTGCGCAACGGCTGTTGACCTCAAAAAGGAAGAATTCAGCCGCGGCGTTCTCTTGAAAATGCGTGAACGGGCGGTTTCAGAGGAAGAAGAAAAAGTAAGGAGAACGCTTGTTCAGTGAAAAATGAGAAACGCAAGCGGCACTGACAAAATGGTGCGGGAACAAAGTGTCAGTTGATTGATATGATATTGCAGAGTGATAAAAAACTGCCGCTTGTTATCGAAAATGGTTGTGTTGCAACAGGGAGAATCCCTATGTTCAATTTCTGGAGGACGGGATAACATGAAGTTGGACCGAAAGGAAAGACAGTGATTTTGGAGGTTCAACATGCGCACAGGCAAAGACAACAAGGGATGGGGGCAGATCCTTCTTTTCGTCATCTTCCTGATTTTCCTTGCGCTTGTGCTCAAGGGCATGAGCTGGTGTATCGGCGGCGTCTGCGACGTCGGAACGGACATGCTGCTCAAGTAATAGATTGGATGAAATAATTTGCATCCCGCGGAAGATGTGCGGGATTTCAGAAAGGCGCTGGAGAGAAGGCGCCTTTTTTGGCTCTTCCGACTTTTTGGGGTAACCAGGCGCATTGGTCGATGTCAGAACTGGCTCTTGAGAAGGAAACGG
>CAKQKT010000045.1 GCA_934249275.1 uncultured Sutterella sp.
TGGTAGTCGTGTTCATGGGGTGTACCCGTATGGCGGGCTCCGATTATCCCATGGACACAAAATTTATGACAGTCTCTTTAGCACTCAAATCACCGTCACTGGAAACTCACCATGCTCTCTGAGACTAAGTTGCAGGCGATTCGAAGGAATCTCGGCACCGATACACGAAAAGAGTGGCAGATTTGGACAGGTGACCACCGCCAGCAAAGGTCTTCTACAGAAGAAGACCATTCTGACAAAAACCCGCACACCGACTCCAACAAAGCTTCTGTGCGTAGGTTTGCGCTACAGACAAACACGCTTATACTAGAAGAATCAGGTTTAACTCACTCAAATTCACAACATGAATCTAAGAACACCTGACCTGTACAGAACCGAACGTTTCAACCGTTGGTTTGACTCTCTAAAAGACCACGTCGCAAAGATGGCCATTAGAACCCGACTTACGAGAATTGCGTCAGGAAATTTTGGAGATTGCAAGAAGATAGGAAACATATCTGAAGCAAGAATCAATGTCGGCCCAGGCTATCGTATTTACTTCACAATAAAAGGTCGACAGGTCATCTTGCTTCTTGCCGGCGGCACAAAGAGCACTCAGTCCGAAGACATCAAATTGGCCCAATCGCTAGCCAAAATGGATATCGAACTTTAAGGATCGAATCATGGAAAAACTCAAGATCAAGCCCTTCAATCCTGTCGAAGGAATGACGGATGAAGAGATCATTGAATATCTAGCAGATTGCCTGTTAGATAGTGAAGAAACTTCCGCACGAGCGGTTGAATTCGTCTGCTTTGAACGAGGCATGACACAAGCAATGAAGCTTCAGATGAAGGGAGCTGTACGTGCAATAGCCATGGTTAAAGCCAGTAGTGCGCATTCCAGCAAGCACCACTTATCGCCTGCCATCTAATCACAAACGAGAGCTTAATTCAAAAAACTGCGCCCGCCGATCCTGAGGATTGACGGGCGCTCGTTTCTTCAATGCGTTCGCCAGACGATATTACTTCTTGCCGCCGAACCACTTGTTGTAAATCTTGTCATACGTGCCGTCGGCGCGGATTTCGTCCAGCGCCTTGTCGAGCCTGGCGCGAAGCTTGTCATTGCCCTTCTGGATGGCAAAGCCGTAGTTCTCGGCGCTCAGCACGCCCGGCACTTCGCGAAGCTTGAGGTTCGCAGAGGCCTTCTGGGTCAGGAAGTATTCGTTGACGGGCTTGTCGTTCACGATGGCCGAGCAGCCCTTGTTATTCAACTCAATGAAGGCTTCGCCTGCGGAATTGAACGTGCGGACCTTGGCGCCCTTGATCTTCGACATGTAGAGAGAGCCCGAAGAGCCGATTTCGGCGCAGAGCACCTTGTTTTCAAGATCCTTGACGCCCTTGATGGAGGCGTCGTCCTTTCGGGCCATGATGGAGAGGCCGGACTCGTAGTAGGGCTTCGTGAAGTCGACCTTGGCGGCGCGTTCGGGCGTAATCGTGAGTGCGGAGACCGCCACGTCGATGGAGCCCGACATCAGGGCGGGAATCAGGCCGTCGAGGCCCATGGAGAGAATCTGAGGCTCAAAGCCGGCGCGCTTTGCAACCTCGTCAATGAGGTCGATGTCAAAGCCGACATACTTGCCGGAGTTGGAGTCGAGAAATTCGAAAGGCGGGTAAACCGTTTCGCTGCCGACGCGAAGAGTTTCTGCGCCGGCTTGAGAGCCGACAAACATAACGGCGAGCGCGGCCGTTGCGACGAGCTTCTTGATGAACATACCGAAGGTTCCTTTTCCTATGTTGTACTGGATTGTTCCGGTGTTTCCTAATTGTGTGTCCCAGCTCCCGCCGGGCGCTTCAAGCGGCATTGCACCGCTCGACTCATGCAGTGTATCCGCGCCAAACAAGCTTGTGATCGAACTAGGCGATCGGGCCTAGGCGATTGTCCTCACAAGACTGTCTTCCGATCAAAGCTTCTCCTCAATACTGCTCGGATTCTTCCAACACTGATAGCCGCCGGCTTGGCGAACGACATCGGTCGAGGCGTAACATATCTGCACAACAAACCTTCTTTCATCGGCCATGCAGAACTTTCACGAACTCATCCAGGGATTTCACAATTTCAAGGAAGACTACTTCCTTCGCGAACGCGAATTCTTCTCCGGCCTCGCGCACGGCCAGAGTCCCAAGACACTTGTCGTCGCCTGCTGCGACTCCCGCGTCGATCCGGCCATTCTGATGGGCTGCCGCCCGGGCGACCTCTTCGTCGCGCGCAGCATTGCGGCCATCATTCCGGACGTTGAAAAGGCGGGCGAGCACGACGCCGTCGTTTCGGCGGTCGAATATGCCGTGAAGCACCTCGACGTGCGCAACATCATCGTCATGGGCCATTCCAACTGCGGCGGCATTCGCGGCCTTCTCCATCCCGAACTCGTCTCGAAGGAGCTGTACATCTCCCGCTGGCTCTGCCTGGCACACCCTGTTCTCGACGAGCTCGAGCACGAGGATCCCAACGAGCCCTCTGACGTGCGCGCCCGCCGCTGCGAGGAAGGCACCGTGCTGCAGTCAATCGACAGCCTGCTCTCCTACGACTAGGTGAAGGCACGCGTCGATGCCGGCACGCTCGCGCTTCATGCCCTTTACTACGACCTTGCCACAGGCTCCATGTACGTCTGGAATGCCGTGACCGAGGACTTCGAGGCGACGAAGCTCTCCGAGCTTTGAGCGTTCTGTAAAGAACGCTCAACAAATGCAACAGGACTGTTTTCGACACGCTTTTGAGACAAAAGATCAATCCCGGTCCGTATTTCTTGCGTATTCTGAACGAGTCAGTCGATGCATCCGCCTCACACGAGAAGCAGCCGTCGACCGAACCTGTTTCCAAACATTCACAGTCCTCAGGAGTTCATTCCAAAATGATGAAGCCCGTTGATCTTGACCGCGCCTACCGCATCTTCAACATCGGCGCGACCACGCTCGTGAGCGCCGCGCACGAAGGCAAGGAAGACGTGATGGCGGCCGCCTGGGCCTCCGCCCTTGACCTTTCGCCTGCAAAGGCCACCGTCGTCATCGACAAGAGCCACTACACGCGCCCGCTCATTGAAAAGAGCGGCTACTTTGCGCTCATGATCCCGACCGCATCCATTGCGCCCGTCGTGATGAAGCTCGGCTCGGTGAGCAAGAACGACAATGCCCTCAAGCTTGAGGAAAGCGGCGCCAAGCTCGTGAAGATGCCCGGCTTCGACATGCCGATGGTCGAAGGCTGCGCCGCATGGGTGGTCTTCAAGGTCGTGCCCGAACCCCACAATCAGGAAGCCTACGACCTCTTCATCGGGGAGGCCGTCGCCGCCTGGGCCGACGACCGCGTCTACGCAAACGGCCGCTGGCTCTTCGAAAACGCTCCTGATGATCTTCGCAGCCTCCACTACGTGGCGGGCGGCCACTTCTACAAGATCGGCGACGCGCTCGAAGTGCCGGGCTACGGCGACTGACGCCGGCCCCTCAACCTGCAAAAAGGGGACCGCCTTCCGGCGGTCCCCTTTTCTTTTTCAACTTATGCAGCTCTGCTCATCAGTTCTTCTGCAGGCGCGGGAAGAACAAATCAATTGCCTTGGCAGGCGACGCAGGCGTCAGCTTCGAGCCAACGACGAAGAGAATCACTGCAACAACCATGCTGGGCGCAATGGCATGCCAGCCGCCAACCGAGATCTTGAGGATCGTGATGGCGAGATAGAAGGCAATGCTGCCCGCCACGGAGATCAGCGCACCGCCCGCAGTCGCGCCGCGCCAGAAGAGGCCGCCGATCAGAGGCATGAGGAAGGCAAGTTCAAGACCGCCGAACGCAAACATGTTGATCCAGGCAATGACGTCGAGCGGCTCAAGCGCCAGAATGAGCGCCAAAACGCCGAGAGCGCCCGTCATCAGGCGGGTCGTCATGCGAAGCTTGGCCTCGTTGCAGCCGGCTTCGGGGCAATGGAAGAGCACCAGGTCCTTCATGATCGCGGAAGCGGCTGCGAGAAGCAGCGAGCTCACGGTCGACATCGTGGCGGCAAGCGGTCCGATGAGGGTCACGCCCGCCGTTACGGGATCCATGTAGTGGGAAATGAGGTAAGGCATCACGGCGTCCGTCGTGCCGCCCATTTCGGAGAGCGGAACCTCAAGCATGCCGCGGGCGAAGACGCCCATCACGGTCATGCCGATCATCAGCGCGCCGCAGACGACGGTCGAGACGATCATGGCCTGATGAAGGTCGGAGGAACGGCGATAGCTCATGCAGCGCACGGCCGATTGCGGAAGGCCCAGCGTGCCGAAGCCCACGAGAACCCAGGCGGAAAGCAGCAGAGAGATGCCGAGCGCGCCGCCGGAGGTGGGCGAAAGCATCACGCCTTCGCTGCCCGGACCGCGGGGAGCCGCAGCGGCGACGTTTGCCATCACCTGTTCCATGCCGCCGCCGGTTTCAATAATGTTCCAGCCGAGCGCGCCCATGCCCACGAGCATCAGAATGGCGCAGGCGGTATCGGTCACGGCCACGGCGCGGAAGCCGCCCAGAGCGGTGTAGAGCACGGTCACGACGCCGAAGAGCACGAGGCCCGAGCCGTAGCTCACGCCGGCGGCCTTCGAGAAGATCTGTGCGCCGCCGATGAACTGGCCGACCATCATCGTCGTGAAGAAGACGAGCATGAGAACGGCGAGAAGTGCCGCGAGGATTCGGCCGCCGCTGCCGTTGCCATAGCGGGCGCGAATCATGTCAATGACGGTAAGAGAACCGGCCGCACGCGAGACGACGGCCATCTTCTTGCCGGCCACGCCCAGGATCAGAAAGCCCGCAATAATCTGCGGAGCGGCAAAGACCACCCAGCCCAGACCGAGATTCCAGGCCATGCCGGGACCCGAAACGAAGGAGGAGACGGAACCGTAGGTGGCGACGAGCGTCATGGCAAGCACGAAGCCCTTGAGGCTGCGGTCGCCGAGGAAGTATTCGCCTGCAAAGCGATTGCTGCGGCCGGCGCGTTCGGCCCAGACGGAGAGGCCGACGAGCATGATCAGGAAGACCGCGATCGGCAGAAGGATCAGGAAGCTGTTCGTCACGGCTGATCCTCCACGGGGCTCTTCTTGCCGGCATCCGTCGCATAGCCGCGGGCGGCTGCATCAAGATCGATGTCGGTGAAGCAGCGCTTGACGAGCACCCAGACAACGGCAACGCTCACGAAATAGCCGCCCACACAGGACGCCATGAACCAGACAGGGATGGAAAGAATCGTGATGTCGGAATTCTGGAGAAGCTCAATGGCGGCCCAGAAATAGGCCATCGTAAAAACGGCCGCAACAAGCGTTGCCGCGGCCTCGCGGTTCGACGCGCGCAGGGCGCGGTCATAAAGCGCGCGGCCGGACTGCGCTTCGCGTCCGGCCACGTTGTTGGTATTCATTGAATAATTACCTCCGGCCTTCGTCTATGAGGACGACAAAGGCTTATTTGGCGTCTTTGCGCCTTTCGTGAGAGCTCCGCCCGCTTGATTATTATGTACGGTTGATCGGAGCGAGTTCAATGCCCGCTTCACGGATCAGGCGCCTGAAGAGCACCATGTCCTCCCAAGCCTTTGCCTTTTGGTCGAGGGAGCGAAGCAGAAACGACGGATGATAGCAGACAACCGCCTTGATAGCTAAATCACCGATTGTGATGTCATGAATGCGGCCACGCTGGCTGCCGATCGTTGAATCGGCTCCAAGGCCGAGCAGCGTCTGCATTGCGAAGCGGCCCATGATGAGAAGCACGTCGGGTCGCACAAGCTGGAGCTGGCGGCGAAGATACGTTGCGCAGCAGGAAACTTCCGCCGGCGCCGGATTTCGGTTTCCCGGCGGGCGGCACTTGAGGACATTCATGATGGCAATGTCGCGGCGGCGCTCGATGCCGATGCTCTCGAGCATCTGCGTGAGAAGCTGGCCGGACTTGCCGACGAAGGGAATGCCCTGCAGGTCTTCCTCGCTGCCGGGGGCTTCGCCCACAAGAGCGATGCGAACGCCCGGACCGCCTTCGGCGAAGACGACGTGCTGGCGGCTCTTCGCCATCGAGCAGCAGGTGCAGGACTTGGCAAGGCCCTCAAGCGTCGCCCAGTCGGCCTTTTCACAGGCTGCGACGACTTCGGGCGGGAGCGCGAGCGCAGGCCCCTGCGGCGCAGCGGCGATCGGCTCGGCAATGGAAGGAGCGGCAGGTGCAGGACGAGCCGGTGCGGGACGCGGAGAAAGCGACGGCGGGAGTCCCGGCGAGGGAACGGATGCGGGACGAGGAGCGACGGCGGGCGCTGCGGGACGAACGGCGGGCGCAGGCTGCTTCAATTCGGCGCGAAGCGCGGTTTCGGCAAGCGTCACGTCCTCGGTCTCGCGCAGAATCCACTGCGGACCGATCTCGAGGGCATCCCACATCAGGCTGTCGGCGGCGCTCAGCATGCCTCACCTCCGAATTCAAGCGTCATGAGAACCGCATGCTCGCGGCCTTCGGCCGTGCGGTAGTAGTTCTTTCGAAGACCGACGCGCACGTAGCCCGAAGTCTCGTAAAGAGCGATCGCGCGGACATTCGATTCGCGCACCTCAAGGTGGCAGCGCGTGCGCTTTTGAGTGCGCATCGCATCGATCATCCGATTGAGCATGGCGCGGCCGTATCCCCGGCCCTGAAGGTCGGGGCGCACGCCGATCGTCAGAAGCTCCGCTTCGTCCAGATTCGGCATCACGACGGCCCAAGCGCCGATCGAGCCGTCTTCAAGCTCGAGCACATCGCAGGACCAGTTGTTCTTCAGAACGTCGGCAAAGTCGCGCGCCGTCCACGGCGTGGGCTCGACCATGGCCTCAAGGGCGGCGAGAGCCTCCTCGTCGCCGGGCCTCATGGACCGGAAGCGAAGAGCCTCCGTCACAGGCGCTCTCCTCGAGCGCGCTCCTGCATGGTGAGCGCGACGCGGTCGCGCACATAGAGCGGAGAGGCAAGCGCAGGAATCATCGTGCGGCCTTCGGCCTCGTCAACAAGACCGAGACGGGCGATGCGAAGCACCATGTCTTCGGGAATGTCGAAAACCGGGAAGCCTTCGGGCAGGTTGAATTCTTCGGCATAGACGGCCGCGGCGGAACCGCAGAGCGCGGTGGCCTTAGCCTCTTCGAGCCAGCGGCGGGCGTCGGCGGGCTTGACAAGCTGAGGCGCGAGCACTTCGCGAACGCCTCGCGGACCTTCAACCACTTCATAAAGCGCGGAATAGGCCTCCTGCATGCGCGCGTCGTTCATGACGGCGAGACGCGTGCCCGGCGCAAGCTGCGCAGCTTCGGCCGCAGCCAGAGCATCCGCCTCAAGGTTGCAGACGGCGGCCACATCGGTCTTGAGCGCCCAGGCAATGCCCTGAGCGACGCCGCAGGCGACGCGAAGCCCCGTAAAGCTGCCGGGACCGGCACCGAAGGCCGTCAGCACGATGTCCTTCTTCGAAGCGCCGCATTCGGCGAGCAGCTCGTCGATCATGGCAAGGATGCGCTCGGCATGCTTGTTGCCGACCGTTTCGGACTTCCAGGCCGAAACTAAGCCGTCGCGGCTCACCAAAGCCGCGCTGCACCGCTGGTGCGCCGTATCAAGAGCAAGAATGAATGAAGGCATGTCCGTACAGAATTATGTTCGCAAGGCCTGATCCTCAGGCCTTCCGGACGCTCGAAATCAGCGTCCTCCAATGAATTCATCATTATACCATCGAGGTTTTTCTCCCCGTTCCGGACAACAAAAAGGCCGCCCATCTGCAAATGAACAGCCTCCTGCCGAATCTCAATCCTGACGCCTACTTGCGCACACCCGATGCATACGCCGAATGTCCGCTGCCGCTGCCCGTGAGCTGAACATGGAATTCCGTGATCTGCTGTCGGAGAAGCATGCGCTCCTCGCGGCGCAGGCGCCGCTCCTTCGAGGTCGACGCCCCAGCCTGCTCCGTGCAGAAGCGCTTCCTGAGCTTGTCGCGGTCGGCCGCCGAGAGCTCGCGCCGCATGTCGCTGCGCTCGCGATTGCTCATGCTGCGCCAGTGCAAGGCCTTGGACACTTCGTCGAGATAGGGCCACAGATGCGCACGCTCCTTAGCCGACATCTCGGTCCACTGGCGAACACAGGGCGCCTCAACCTCCGAGCACTGATCCCGATAGCCGGGAGCCGCTTCCGATGAGGTCATGGCCGCCGCACCGCCGCAGCCGAGGCAGCAGATGACGATGATGGCAGTGTTTCTCATAAGGTTGAATTCAGTCATGAATATGCAGCCATCTTATCAGCTTTGCGCAAGAAATCAGCCTGCTCCGTTGTCTTACGGGCACGCCCCGCCCTTGAAAGGCTACGGGTTACCCCTATCCATATTTGCGCGATAGGTTCGGGCCGCCGGGCCCGATTGTCTCCCATACGCTTGACGTCACTATACATTCCCCTGCTTCTCAAGGCAGAAACGATGCTTTTTGACCTGTTAACAAAGGGCCGAATTTGTAACATGTTTTTGTTTTTCGCCCTCTTCCATTTGTAACAAGCGACAATAGAGCCATGCAAAAGAGTGCCGGCAAAGGCACGTCTTACTGTCCGACAGGACATTCGAGGCAATTCCGCCCGAACTTTCCCATTTGCAACGGACGCAGATTTCGGAGAACCACCGTGGAACGCAATCCTAAAATTCTCGTTGTTGACGACGACCCCCGCCTCCGCGACCTTCTTCGCCGCTATCTCGGCGAAAACGGCTTCCAGGTTTTCGTGGCTGAAAACGGCGCTGCGATGAGCCGCCTCTGGGTTCGCGAGCACTTTGACGCCCTGATTCTCGACCTGATGATGCCCGGCGAGGACGGCCTTCAGATTCTGCGCCGCCTACGCGCCGCCAAGGACGCCACCCCGGTCATCATGCTCACCGCCCGCGGCGAGGACGTCGACCGCATCGTGGGCCTCGAACTCGGCGCCGACGACTACATCGCCAAGCCCTTCAACCCCCGCGAGCTTCTCGCCCGCATCCATGCCGTGCTCCGCCGCCGTCCGAGCAGCGACGCCCCGGGCGCGCCTTCGATGGAA
Organism: uncultured Sutterella sp.; assembly: GCA_934249275.1. Classification (GTDB taxonomy): domain Bacteria; phylum Pseudomonadota; class Gammaproteobacteria; order Burkholderiales; family Burkholderiaceae_F; genus Sutterella. The sequence continues at coordinate 9,026 of CAKQKT010000045.1, forward strand.
AACGAGATCGTCCGCTTCGGCGACTTCGAACTGGACCTCGGCACCCGAGTCCTCAAGAAGAACGGCGAAGTTCAGCCTCTCACGACCGGCGAGTTCGCCGTTCTCAAGGCCTTCGCCCGTCATCCTCGCCAGCCGCTCTCCCGCGACAAGCTGATGACCATGGCCCGCGGCCGCGAATACGAAGCCTTCGACCGCTCGCTCGATGTTCAGGTCTCCCGCCTGCGCAAGCTGATCGAACCCGATCCCTCCAAGCCGCGCCATCTGCAGACGGTCTGGGGCCTCGGCTACGTCTTCATTCCGGACTAAGCATCCGGCTCGCCTTGCGGTTTGACAAGGCACGATGAAAGCTCCCGCACGCTTCCGGCGACGGGAGCTTTTTCAGCATCTCAAAACCGCTAAACTTGAAGGCAACTGGTTTACCTTTTTCACCTGCCGGACACTTTCATGCTTTCACCACACAGCAATCATCGCCCGAGTCTCTTCTGGCGTACCTTCATCCTGCTGTGCAGCCTGATCTTCTTCAGCGTCGTCGGCTGGCTGCAGAGCTTCCGCGTGCTCTCCGAGCTTCCCTACTCTCAGGGCGTGGCGCAGCACATCGTCTCGACCGCCAATCTGACAAAGTACGCGCTCGTGACGGCCGACCCGCTCTTTCGCGTCGACCTGCTGAAGCTGCTTGCCGCACGCGAAGGCCTGCTTCTCTCACCGCGCGATCCGACCGACCGCGTCGTCGTCCTCTCGGGCGACGGCTTCAACGGCCTCATCGAGCAGCTCGTCAAGCATTCGCTCGGCCAGGACACGGTCCTTGCCTCCAGCGTCAACGGCGTTTCCGGCCTCTGGGTCTCCGTCGACATTGACGGCGATGCCTACTGGCTGCAGACCGACAGCGGCATTCTCGATCCGCCGCTCGGCACGACCTGGCTCTGGTGGGCTCTTGCCGCCTGTCTTGCCAGCCTCTTCGGCGCCACGCTCCTCACCCGCCACGTGATTGATCCGCTCGCAAAGCTCTCTCTGGTGGCAACCCAGCTCGGTCAGGGCAAGGTTCCCGATCCCCTGCCCGAGGATGCGGGCACGGCTGAAATTCAGGCCGTGAACATGAGCTTCAACCACATGGTTCAGGACCTGCGCCGAATGGAAGCCGACCGCGAGCTCCTTCTCGCCGGCGTCAGCCACGACCTCCGCACGCCGATCACGCGCCTTCGTCTTGAGGTCGAGCTTGCCGACCTGCCCGAGGATTCGCGAAACGCCATGGTGAGCGACCTTGAACAGATGGAGAACATCGTCAACCAGTTCCTCTCCTATGCGCGCCACAGCCATGAGGAGCAGGAGCTCGTCAATCTCGGCGAGGCCGTTCAGAACGCCATGACGAACGCCCGACTCTCGAGCGACACGTCCGTGGAGATCACGACCGACATTTCTCCGAACGTCTTCATCGTGGCGCACCCGCTCGAGCTCTCCCGCGCCGTGCAGAACCTCTTCACGAACGCCATGCGCTACGGACGCAGCGACGACGGCATTCTCCGCCTGCACATCTCGACAGCCCTTGCCGACAACGGCAAGAATGCCGTCCTGATTGTTTCGGACGAGGGCGTCGGCCTGCCCCAGGATCAGCGCGAACGCGTCATGCGCCCCTTCGAGCGCGGCGAAAGCGCCCGCAGCGGCGTAACGGGCACCGGCCTCGGTCTCGCCATCGTCGACCGCATCGTGCGCCGTTCGGGCGGCTCCGTCCAGCTCGACAGCGTCGATCCGCACGGCCTGCTCGTTCGCGTGATCTTCCCGGCCACGGACCCCGCCGTCCAGAAGGCGAAGGAGGAAAAGCGGGCCCGCGAACAGGAAAAGCTTGAGAAGAAGATGCTCAAGGAAATCACCAGAAACAAGGACGCCGGGAAGTAATCCTCCGCACCGGTCAACTGCTCCATATTGAGAAGGGGCCGCTCCCACGAGCGGCCCCTTCTTCGTCATTGTCCTTCAGCAGACCGTCAGGACATGCGGCTCATCAGCACGACGGCCTGCGCCATCATGCCCTCCATGCGTCCGACGGCGTCCATCTTCTCATTGGTCTTCGCCTTGACGTTGACGACCTCTTCAGAGACGCCGAGCGTTTCGGCAAGCGACTTCCTGATGTCCGGCATGTGCGGACCGATCTTCGGACGCTCGGCCACAATCGTCGCGTCGCAATTCACGACGCCCCAGCCCTTCTGCCTGGCGAGCGCCACAACGGCGCGAAGAAGCACGCGGCTGTCGGCGCCCTTCCACTTCGGATCCGAAGGCGGGAAGTGCTGGCCGATGTCGCCCAGCGATGCGGCGCCGAGCACGGCATCGGTAACGGCATGCAGAAGCACGTCGGCGTCCGAATGCCCGTCAAGACCGAGTTCAAACGGAATCTTCACGCCGCCCAGAATGAGCGGGCGGCCTTCGACCAATCGATGGGAGTCGTATCCCTGACCTATACGGAAGGGCACCACGGCGCCGTCTCCTAAAATGAGGCTCGCGAGCACGCCGTCGGCGGGTTCGGTCACCTTGATGTTGGTAGTGCGTCCCGGCACGATCTTGACGGGACGTCCGAGGCGCTCCATGGCGCTTGCCTCATCTGTGATGCCCGCGAGGTCTCCCGAAAGCGCCTCGACGAGATCGTGCACGCGGAACATCTGCGGCGTGGCCGCGCGCCAGAGGTCGGAGCGGGGAACGGTTTCAACAATCATGCGGTTCTTGTCTGCACGCTTGATCGTGTCCGCAACGGGAGAGGCCAGAATGCCGCCCGCCACGGTCTCGTCGGCAAGCACCTCGTCAATGAGGTGCGCAGCTTCGCTCGGCTTGAGGCAGGGCCTTGCCGCATCATGTACAAGCACCCACGCATCACGGTCAAATCCCGCATTGAGAAGCCCGTTGAGCACCGATTCGGCGCGCTCGCGCCCGCCGCAGCGAAGCACGCGAACATTCGTCGGGAAATGCCCGGCCACCTCATCGATATAGGGATCCGTCGGGCTCACGACCACGACGATCTCGCCCATGCGCTCGACGCCGCGAAGCGCCCGCACCGTATGTACGAGCATCGCATCCGAGCCGAACTTCATGTACTGCTTTGGAGAGCCGAGCCCCATGCGGTTGCCGACGCCTGCGGCGCACACGAGACCGACCACTTTCGCGGCTTCACTCATCTGTTTCCTCTCCTTGTTCGTTTCGGGCTGTCCACAGCGCGGAAAGCCCCGATTCGAACATTTTACCGAGAGTTCTCAAAAGCCCCTTTTTCTCGTTCGAGCGATCCGCTAAGATAGCTGCATACGTCGCCTTATTTCTACAGTTTTTTTTCAAGACAAGCTTCAATGCAGCAGCTCATCCACATAGCCGGGGGCATCGCCCTTCTGCTCTGGGGAACCTACATGGTCAAGACCGGGATGCTCCGCACATTCGGCGTGGCACTCAAGGACTTCCTCTCGGCACGGCTCAAGAACAGCTTCATCGCCATGGCGTCCGGCACGGTCTTTGCGTCTCTTCTTCAGAGCTCGACCGCCGCCACGCTCATCGTGGCCAGCATTCAGGCCGAAGGCTTCCTGACCACCGGCATCGCCTTCGCGACGATTTTGGGCGCCAACTTCGGCTCGGCCCTGATGACCCGCGTCCTGACATTCGACATCTCGCTCCTGACGCCGATCCTCATTCTCGTAGGCACCTGCTTCTTCTTCATCAGGAAGGCCGACACGCGCCAGGGCCAGTTCGGCCGCATTCTGATCGGCCTGGGCATCATCATGATTGCGCTCAACCACATTGTTGACGCAACAATGCCTCTTCGCACGAGCACGGAGCTCGCACCGCTCTTCCAACAGATCTCGAACTCCCCGCTTCTGGCCGTGCTGCTCGGCCTGGGCCTCGGCTTCGGCTGCTTCTCCAGCCTTGCCGCCGTCATCATCACCTCAGGCCTCGTCACCGCCGGCGTCATCCCGATCGCCGCAGGCCTTTGGGTAGCGCTGGGCGCCGACATCGAAAACACGCTCCTTGCGGTCATGACCACCATGACCGCCTCACGCACCGGCCGCCGCGGACCCGTCGCCGTCACGCTCTGGCGCGGCGTAACGCTATCCCTCACCGCCCTGCTTCTGGCAACGTGCCCATTCATCGCCGAAGGCTTCGGCTCCATCCCCGACAGCGTCATCTACTTCCACGTGGCGCTCAACCTCATCATTTCGTGCCTCGGCCTTTTCGTGGTCAAGCCTTTCGCAAACATGGCCGACCGCATCATTCCCGACAAGAAGGACGACAAGCAGGCTGCCGCCGACGCGCCGGACCTCTTCGCAAAGGAAAACCTCATCTCGAGCAGCATGTCACTCAACGTTGCGCGCACCGAACTGCAGCGCATTACGGGCGACGTTCGAGGCTTCTGGCACGACATTGAAATAATGCTCAAGCTCAATCCCGCCGACGGCGAGATCCTCATCCTCCACGACCGCGGCAACTACATCGACCAGCGCGCGTCCGCCATGACGCGCTACCTCAGCCTCGTCATGCGCGGCCAGCTCACCACAGCCGAAGCCATTGAGTGGCAGTACCTCAAGAACGTCAACGGATGTCTCAAGGTGGCCATTGCCACAATTGACCGCATCATCACGGTCATCGTGAACGAGAAGTGCCGAAAAAACCGCTCGTTTACGCCCGACGGCCTCAAGGAGCTTCAGGCCATGCACCACCGCGTGGGCATCTGTCTCGAGCAGCTTGCCGTGATTCTCGCCGAAAAGGATCTCACCAAGCGCCGCGCCCTTTGCAATACGCTCAACACCGAGCGCGAATCGATCCTTCGCGAAAGCTATGAGCTGACGCTGCGCCATATGGAGCGCGTCTCCCGCGGCCTCTCCGGCGCCATCGACACGTCGGCCCTGCATCTCGAGCTGCAATCGCTCTTCAACCGCATTGTCGGCATCATTGGCTCGGCCGCTTCCATGGACTACGGCAGCCCGGACGAAGACAATTCCAAAGACTGACGCCTCAATAGATCGGATTGGGAGGCGGATTTCGATGAATCAGCACGAATTTCTCACCCGATTTCGACCCATTTTGAACTGATTTCGAAGTATTTCGGATTACCATGTTAAAAAGCTCCGAACCCATCCCGGATTCGGAGCTTTTTTGCATTCCCTAGAACCACAGGGAATTCACGCTTTCCTGCGTTTTTTCTCACCGTCATCCCCGCGGATGATGCGAGCCATCACTTAGGGTTTACCCTCCCAAAGCATCTCCATTTTCATTCCCTCAATTCTTCAAAATTCGCCTCAATTCTTTTTTTCGACGTCCGGTCCTTAGGCCGCACAAGAGACGTCAAGCTCAGACTTTCCAATTCAGGAGTTATTTCTGATGAACCCGACTTTCAAGATTGCCGCTGCCGCCATGATGGTTGCCGGCGCCTTTGCTTCCCAGGCCTACGCTGCCGGCTTCCAGCTCTCCGAGCAGTCCGCCATTCAGATGGGCCGTGCCATGGCCGGCGCCGGTGTTGTGGGC
>CAKQKT010000046.1 GCA_934249275.1 uncultured Sutterella sp.
CGGCTTCAGAGACGACAACTACTTTTTCCTAAAAGTCAAGGCTGCGTTCCCCGGACTTCCGTGATGAACCAAAAAAAGGGAGAACCGTTGAACGGTTCTCCCTTTTTTACATTTACTTCGCTTTCATCAATGTGCTGCTCCCCAGCTGTCACCCATGCCGACCTCAGCAACGAGCGGCACGGAGAGGGAGGCGACTCCCGCCATCAGTTCGGGCACCCTGGCCTTCACAAGCTCCGCCTCGTCGGCCGGCGCCTCAAGAATCAGTTCGTCGTGCACCTGAAGGATGAGCTTGGTGCGAAGGCCTTCGCTTCTCAGCCAATCGTCGACAGCGATCATGGCCTTCTTGATCAGGTCGGCGGCCGTGCCCTGCATGGGCGCGTTGATGGCCGCACGTTCGGCGGCGGCCTGCACGGGCTTTCGCGAACTGGCGATTTCGGGGATCCACAGGCGGCGACCGAAAGCCGTTTCCACGTAGCCCTTTTCATGGGCTTCGGCACGCTTGACGTCCATGTAGGCGCGCACGCCGGGATAGCGGGCAAAGTACTCGTCGATGTAATGGGAGGCCATGCGGCGCTCAATGCCGAGATTCTGCGCAAGACCGAAGGCGCTCATGCCGTAGATTAGGCCGAAATTGATGACCTTGGCCATGCGGCGTTCGTCGGAGGTAACTTCCTCGGGCTTGCGGCCGAAAACCTCGGCCGCGGTTGCGCGGTGAATGTCCTCGCCTCGGGCGAACGCATCCAGAAGCCCCTTGTCCTGCGACAGGTGAGCCATAATGCGAAGCTCGATCTGAGAATAGTCGGCCGAAATGATCACATTGCCCGACTCGGCGACAAAAGCTTCGCGCACGGCGCGGCCTTCGTCCGTACGCACCGGAATGTTCTGAAGATTGGGATCGGAGCTGGCCAGTCGCCCCGTCACGGCGACGGCCTGGCCGAAGGTCGTGTGCACTCGGCCGTCCTTCGGATCGACCATGCGCGGAAGCTTGTCAAGATAGGTGCTCTTGAGCTTCGTGAGGCGGCGATGCTCCAGAATGAGCTTCGGAAGCGGATAGTCAAGCGCAAGCTCCGTCAGAACTTCTTCATCGGTTGAAGGAGTGCCGGAACTCGTCTTCTTCTTGGCAGGGAGACCGAGCTCGGCAAAGAGAACCTGCGCAAGCTGCTTGGGACTGGCAAGATTGAATTCACGGCCTGCAAGCTTGTAGGCTTCGGCCACCAGACTGTCGATGCGGACGGTGAGAGCTTCGGACTGCTGCGCCAGGCGGAAGTCGTCGATAGCAACACCGGCCTCCTCCATGCGGCCGAGCACGCCGATGAGCGGCTGCTCGAGCGTTTCATAGATGCCCATCAGGCCGTCCTCCAGGTCAAGCCTCGTCATCAGAACGGCATGCAGGGCGCGAATCGCGGCCGCCTCCTCGCCGAGCAGTTCGACAACCGCCTTCGAATCGGCCTGCTTTGCAGGTATGGCCTTGGCACCCTTGCCGACAACGCTCTCGCGGGTGGGAATCGAACGAGCCAGCGAACGGGCGGCGAGAAGCGGAAGCTCGTGCTTCAAATGAGCTTCAAGCACGTAGCTCATCAGCATTGTGTCGTGAATCATTCCGCCAAGACGCACGCCTTGAGATAGGAAAACATGCGCCAGCGTCTTAGCGTCATGCGCCACCTTTGCTTCCGATCCTTCGAGCCACGGGCGCATCACATCCATGACATGTGCGACGGGCAGCTCATCCGTGAAGCGAATCACAAAGACGTCCTTGATCGAAAGCGCGATGCCGATCGCCGCGGGATCGGCGTGACGGGCATCGCCATCCCAAAGCATCGTGAGCGCGACGGGCATGGCCCGCTTTTCATCAAGCAGACGGCCGGCAAAAAGTTCAAGTGCCATGCGGTCGGCGACTTCATTCACTTCAAGCTCGTCGGGACGACCTGCGAGCGCAGGCGAAAAGCTCACCGACATGACGGGGGCCGCAGGTGCGGCCTTCTTCACGGGAGCGGGCTTCGGTTCGGGCTTGGCAGCAAGCGCCTCGGCCGCGAAAGCTTCGCGCGAAAAGAGGCCGCCGAGATCATCAGGGTCTGCTGGCGCAGGTTCGGGTTCGGCCGCGGCACCGATGCCGGAAGGCGCCGCGCGCTTGAGAGTCGACACCGACATTTCCCAGCGACGGCAGAAGGCTGCTACGGCATCGGGATCAGCCGGCTTTACGACGAGCGCCTCGGGAACACAGCCTTCGGGCAGATCGACCGTTCGGCAAATGGTCGTAAGACGACGTGCATCGTCGAGGAACTCCAGACCGGCGCGCAGATATTCGCCGGCCTTTCCCTTCACTTCGCCCGCATGCGCCTTGACGCCCTCAAGATCGCCGTACTCGGCAATCCACTTGGCAGCGGTCTTCGGACCGCACTTTTCGATGCCGGGCACATTGTCGACCTTGTCGCCCATGAGGGAAAGGTAGTCGACGATGCGTTCGGGCGGCACGCCGTACTTCTCGATGACGCCTTCGCGATCGTAGAACTTCACGTTCATCGTATTGATGAGCACGATGTCGTCGTCGACCAGCTGGGCCATATCCTTGTCGCCCGTCGCGATGATGCTCTTCATGCCGGCGGCGCGCGCCTTCTCGGCGATCGTCGCAATCACGTCGTCGGCCTCAACACCGGGCACCGACACGACGGGCCAGCCGAGATTCTTCAGAATTCCGTGAAGCGGCTCGATCTGAACGCGCAGATCATCGGGCATCGGCGGACGGTTGCTCTTGTACTCCGGGAACATTTCATGACGAAAGTTCTTCCCGGGCGCATCGAAAATAATCACGGCATGATCGGGCTTGGCAAGCGACCAGACCTTGCCGAGCATGCCCAAAAAGCCGCGGACGGCCCCGGTCGGCTCGCCCGAACTCGTGCGAAGGTCGGGAAGTCCGTGAAAGGCGCGGAAAAGATAATTGGAGCCGTCGATGAGAAGAATCTTGGACATGTCGTAAACCGTATCTGCAGATATGTATGAAATGGGACGAAAAAAATCGACTGCCGTAAGAATAGCCGAAAAAGCATTCCGTCACGCTCGCTCTCGGAACAGCTGACAACGGAACGTACATGCGGACACATTTCGCCAGTCGCCTCTGCACGCCGCGCCGTGGCACAATTGAAGCGAAAGGGCAGCAATGCGCCGCAGGAGGTCAAGCCGGCGCATGTCGATCGCCCCTCTGGGCTTCATGCCCCAATCGACCTTCCGCCCCTCAACGCGGCGCAGCTTCTCAGGAAGTGCCCGCATAAAGCGCAAAGGATTCGTCATGACAACAATCAGAAACTGCCTGTCCGCTCTCTGCCTTATCGCCTTCTCAGCCGCCGTCTGTGCGGCGCCTTCGGCATCCAACGATGCGCCGCCTCCGTATGCAGGCGACGTCAAGATCGCAAAAACCGCTCCGCAGCCCGAAACTGCCGCCCGCAAGTCCTCCAGAGAGGAGGCCAATCCGCTCCTGCCGAGCAAGGCCGAGATGGAAAAGGCCCGCCAGGATCGCGCTCAGGGCCACATTCCGCCCAAGTTCGACCGTCAGACGAAGATCGACGAAGTCCGTGACGAAAACAACCGCGTCACCGAATACGTCGTGACGCCGGGCACCACTCAGATTCCCTATCGCATCGAGAACCGGGCCGACCGCCCGATCGACTCCTCGCCTGCGGGCAACTCCAAGAGCACGCTCGGCACAACCAAGTTCATTGAGCTCGGCTGGTAAACTCTAGTTCTTATGGCACAGTCTTTCAATTCCGCCGACGGCCTTCGCTGGTTCGGCGAGGGTGTTCGCGCCCTCAAAAACCGACCGCTCGGGCTTGTCGGCATCGTCATCTTCTACGTTCTCGTGAGCGGCCTGCTCTCGAGCCTGCCCATCATCGGAACGATTCTCGCCGGCGTCTGGATGCCCTTCGGAGCAGTGCTCACGGGCTTTGCCGCACGCGAAGCGCTCGCCGACAGGCTGCCCACATACGCGCCGCTCTTTGCCGCCTTCAAGAAGGAAGGCATGAGGTTGCACCTCATCGCCGTCGGCCTCATCAGCGCCGGCGTGCTTGAGCTCATCATGCTCATCTTCCAGCTTCTTTCCGCCGATCAAATCTCGCAATGGAAGATGTCCGAGGGCGTCATTGATGCAAGCAGCGTCGCGGCACACTTCCCTGCAGCAGGCGTCGCATCGGTGCTCGTCCTCTATATTCCGCTCTTCATGGCTACGCTTTTTGCGCCGCTTCTCATTGCGGATGCTGGACAAGGCGCGGGCAAGAGCTTCTTCTACTCGTTCTTCGGCATTCTGAAGAATTTCACCGCGTGCTTCACGACCGGATTTCTGCTCGTTCTTCTGACAAGCGCCGCAGTCTTTCTCACGATCGGTGCGGGCTTTGCCGCCGGGCTTGGCGGCGCAACGACATACATCACGCCGATCATCGCGATCTTCATCACAACGATCGCTCAAGCCTGCGTCTGGCCGATGTATCGAGACCTGTTCGGTCCGAAGAATCTATTTAACCGACTCAATTGAAGTCCTGGATGGAAAAGGCCGCAGCAATGCGGCCTTTTCCATTCTTATTCTTCGAAGAGAGATAGCTGTCCATCGTCCTTGAGCGCGGGCGATGCAACGGTAAGGCCAAGAAGCCTAATGCCGCCCCGCGGAATCTCCATGCCGGCAAGAAGCCCGCAGGCATCCTCCGCTATGCGCGGTAAAACGCTCTCGTCATACGGAACATCAGCCGTAACGGATCGCGTTCGCGTCGAAAAGTCATGGCTTCGGACCTTGAGCGTAAGCGTGCAGCCCGCAAAGTCTGCGCGGCCAAGCCTGACGGTCAATTCCGCCGCCAGCTCTCCGATGATGTCCCTCAGGCGTTCAATATCGCTGATATCCCGCTCGAAGGTTCGCTCGCAGCCGACGCTCTTGCGAACACGGACCGCGCGCACGGGACGATCATCGATGCCGCGCACGAAACGATAGAAGTCATAGCCCGACTGTCCGAAGTGACGCATAAGATCGGAGAGCGGCATGGCGCGCAGTTCCGGCGCCGTATGTATCCCCAGCGCATGAAACTTGGCGGCCGTAGCGGGCCCCACGCCCCAGAAAGCCTCAATCGGAAGCTTGTCGATGAAGTCGATGGCTCTCTCCGGGTGAATCGTGCAGAGCCCGTCGGGCTTTCTCCAGTCGGAGGCCACCTTGGCAAGAAACTTGTTGTAGGAAATGCCGGCGCTGGCAACGAGTCCGAGCTCCTCGCGTATCGCCTGCTTGATCGCCAGGGCCACCTCAACGCCGAGGGCGAGCCCCTTCTTGTTGACGGTCACGTCAAGAAACGCTTCGTCAAGGCTGATGGGCTCGATGATGTCCGTATACCGATGAAAAATCTCATGGATCTGGCGAGAAACCGCCTTGTAATGGCTCATGCGGTTCTCGACAAAGATCAGATTGGGGCAAAGCTCAAGCGCCTTCGAGCTCGGCATGGCGCTGTGCACGCCGAAACGCCTCGCCTCGTAGCTTGCCGTTGCGACGACGCCGCGCCCCTGAGCATGGCCGACCGCTATCGGGCGGCCTCGCAGCTCGGGTCTGTCACGCTGCTCGACTGAAGCATAGAAAGCATCCATGTCGACATGCACGATCTTGCGCGATACATCGCGCACGAGCGTGATTTCGTCCCCGGCATCCGGGCGGACGCGACGGGCGACGTCGGACTGTTCTGAAGATGGACTGGGCGGCATGGTCGTCGTTGAATGGAAAAATGCACGGCACAAGAATAATCCAGATCGTTCGGAAACAACAGATGAACGTCGCCGAAGCAGTCACGAATAGCCGTCTACTGCCAAATTACATCTTTTGGACATGGTCGGAAGGATGCAAAAGGACTACAATCAGAACCTTACATTTTGTCCCCCAATATCCTAGGAGATTCCTTCAATGCCTCATGTTGTCTGCGAAGCCTGCATCGGCTGCAAGCGCACCGACTGTGTCGACGTCTGCCCTGTCGACTGCTTCCGCGAAGGCCCGAACTTTCTCGTGATCGACCCCGACGAATGCATCGACTGCGCCGTGTGCATCCCCGAATGCCCGGAAGCCGCCATTTTCGCCGAGGAGGATGTCCCTGAGGATCAGCAGGAATTCATCGCGCTCAATGCCGAGCTCGCCCGCGAATGGCCCTCCATCACGCGCCGCAAGCCCTACCCCGACGACGCCGACCAGTATCACGGCGTCAAGGGCAAGCTGAAGTTCCTCAAGCGCTGAGAAACACTCTGACGATGGCGGCTCTTGCATGGAGCCGCCATTTTTTTCACCATCTCACCACGGAGATCCTCCGACATGCAGACCGTCACGCTCACAAGCCGGCGCGAAGTTGCTCCCGCCATCTTCGAACTCGTCTTCACCCGCCCCGAAGGCTGGGCCTTCGAGGCAGGCCAGTTCGCCCGCATCGGCCTGCCCCTCGAAGGAGAGGAACCCGTCTTTCGAGCTTATTCGATCGCCGGCTCCCCCGAAGTTCCGGGCCTGCGTTTTCTCGTAAAGATTGTTGAAGGCGGAATGCTCTCGCCTCGCCTTTGCGCTCTCAATCCCGGCGACGAAGTGCTGCTTGACGGCTGCGCTCAGGGAAATCTTCTTCCCGCCAGGATTCCGGGCGGCAACACGCTCTGGATGCTTGCAACGGGTTCCGGACTGGCCCCCTTCATGGCCATGACGGGAGACACCAAGACGCTCGCCGCATGGGAGAAGCTCGTGCTCGTCATCGGCGCCCGCACACGCAGCGAAGTTGACGGTCTGGCCGCCTACGCCGCCTCCGAAACGAAGGTGCCGCTCACGATTCTCACCGCCGCCTCGCGCGAAGAAGGCGAGCTTGCCGGACGCATCCCCGCCCTCATTGAATCCGGCGCTCTTGAAGCAAAGGCCGGACGCGCCTTCACGCCCGAGTCCGCCCGACTGCTTCTGTGCGGCAATCCCGACTTCATCCGAGACACCCGCGCCCTGATGAAGGCTCGCTGCATCGTCTCTCCGCGCCTTGGCAAGCCCGGCCAGCTCCTTGTAGAGTCTCTTTGGTAATTTTCGATCCCGAGCCCATGACAACGCTTGAAGAAATCGACGACCTGCTCCCGCAAACGCAGTGCCGCCAGTGCGGCTGCGACGGGTGCCTCGCATACGCCCGCGCCATTCTCGAAGAAGGCGCGGCCATCAACCGCTGCGCGCCCGGCGGTGCGGAAGGCATTGAGCGCCTGGCCGCCGCCACCGGACGCCCGGTTGTTCCCCTTGATCCGGAATACGGCCGTGAAGTTCCTTTCGCCGTCGCCCGAATCCGCGCCCGAGACTGCATCGGCTGCGCCTGGTGCATCCGCGTGTGCCCCACCGACGCCATTGCCGGCGCTCCGAAGCATCTGCACGGCATCCTGGAGGACAGATGCACAGGCTGCGCACTTTGTCTGACCGCCTGTCCGATGGATGCGATCGACATGATTGAAAACGGAAAAAACTGGACGCTCGAAGACGCTCACAAGGCCCGCGATCACTATCGCCGCACCAAGAGCCGGCGCGAACGTCTCGAAGACGAGGATCGCGCAAGACTCGACGCACTCAGGAAGCCCGCCGCCTCGAAGGCCGGCGGTCCCTCGTCACTCATCGCCGACATCATGGCCCGCGCACGCAAAGCCAACGCCGGCGACACCGGAAAGGCTTGACAACATGATCAAGGCAGCTGACCGTGACGCATTCATGGCGGCGCTTGCCGCCGCGCACCCCAACCCTCAGAGCGAACTGAACTGGACGACGCCCTACGAACTTCTCGTCGCCGTCGTTCTGTCCGCTCAGGCAACCGACAAAGGCGTCAACATTGCAACCGCACGGCTCTTTCCGGTTGCCAACACGGCCGAAAAGATAGCCGCTCTCGGCATCGAAGGTCTTACGCCCTACATTCAGACGATCGGTCTCTATCGGAACAAGGCGAAAAACGTCATCCGCCTCTCCGAGATCCTCCGTGACGAATACCACGGCGAGGTGCCCGACGACTTTGACAAGCTCGTCGCCCTCCCGGGCGTCGGCCGCAAAACCGCCAACGTCGTTCTCAACGTCGCCTTCGGCCACCCGACCATACCGGTCGACACCCACATCTTCCGTGTTGCCAACCGCACCGGCCTTGCCAAGGGCAAAACCCCTGACGAGATCGAAGAAAAGCTCGAGAAAATCATCCCCGATGCCTACAAGCTCGAAGCGCATCACTTGCTTCTTCTCCACGGCCGATACTGCTGCAAGGCTCGTTCGCCAGAATGCGAGCGCTGTCCTGTCGCTCAGTGGTGCAGCGCACCGGAGAAGAAAAAGCGGCTTGCCGACTTCGGTTTGCCGTCGAGCGAAAAATAGTCCTTGCCTCCTGAGGCTATGCAGTATCTCCTAACGTTTTTTCCCTAGACGGCCTGATGTAAAAACAGAGAGCTCCAAATAACTCCGGCAGAAGACGCCCGAACAATGTTCGGGCGTTTTTCGTCTGCTTAAAATCATCTGAACGCCCCAAGGACAGTCGACACAAAAAGAACGTCGAACTGACAGAAAACGTTGTTGAATACAGGAACAAATCATCATGACTCAGAGCTGCACATGCCACCAATGTCCGACACCCTCCTACAGCCGCATCGGCAAGCCCAAGGATAGCTCGGTAATCGGTGAAATTCTCGCTCTCGCCGCCCGTCCCGAAGTGATCAGCTTCGCCGGCGGCCTTCCCTCCCCCGAAGGCTTTCCCGTCAAGGCCATCAAGGATGCCGCCGACTGGGTCATGGACACCTGCCCGCAGGTTGCTCTTCAGTACTCCGCCGTGGGCGGCATGCCCGCTCTCCTCGAAGCCATCGCCAAGATTGAAACCGAACATGGCGTTCCGACAACGCCGGACGAAGTCATGATCGTCTCCGGCTCCCAGCAGGCTCTTGACATGATCGCCCGCGTCTTTACGGATGAAGGCGACAAGGTTCTTGTTGAAACGCCGACCTACATGGGCGCCCTCTATGCATTCGAACTCTGCAAGCCGACGTTCGTCAGCCTGCCGACCGACGACGAAGGCCTCAACCCAGATCTGATCGACGACCGCGTTGCCGGCGCGAAGTTCGCCTACGTGATGCCCACGTATCAGAACCCGACAGGCCGCACGATCAACGAAGAACGCCGCCGCAAGCTTGCCGAAAAAGCCCGCAAGTACGACTTCTGGCTCATCGAAGACAATCCCTACGGCGAGCTCTACTACGCCGATCGTCCGCCGGTCTCTCTGCGCGCCTTCGCTCCCGAACGCACGCTTCGCCTCGGCACGATGTCCAAGGTGCTCGCACCGGGCTTCCGCCTCGGCTACATCTGCGGTCCGAAGCACGTTCTCAAAGCCCTCAAGCAGATGAAGACCTCCATGGACCTGCACACGAGCACCTACACGCAGCTCATCACCGCCCGCGTGCTTGACCAGGGCCTCTTTGCCGAACATCTCCCGGCCGTCCGCCGCCTTTATGCCGAGAAGGCCAAGGTCATGCTCGACAGCCTCGAAGAATTCATGCCCAAGCACCCTGAAGTCAGCTGGACCAAGCCGACGGGCGGCATGTTCATCTGGCTCAACCTTCCCAAGAACCTCGACTCTGCCGACCTGATGAAGAAGGTTCTCGCCTCCGACGTTCCCGTCGGCTTTGTGCCGGGCGTGGCCTTCTACACGGACAACCCCGAAGTCAACCACTGCCGCCTCTCCTTCGTGACGGTTCCGTCCGAGAAGATCGTGGCCGGCATCAAGTCCATTGCCGAAGCCCTCAAAACCTTCCTGTAACCTCAGTTCGTGCGCATGAATCCGCCTCAAGCGCACGTCTTCTGCACGAAAGGCCTGCACCGCATTGACGGACAGGCCTTTCGCGTTTTCGGCACGACACTCCTTCCTGCCGCCCAAAAAAAATGAGCGGCGAATGCGCATTGCACGCATCCGCCGCTCTCTCAGACCCCCAACAGCGCCGGGCGGAGACGATCCCGCACGAAAGACATCAAGAAGACATCAAGAATGCCTTTCGTCGCCGGCCTCTCGGACGACCCCCGTTGTCCTTTGATGAGAGGCTTGCGTTCGCTGTCGATGAACGTATATTACCATATCTGAGAATGATTCTCATTAACTTACTGAAAATTTCACCCAAGAGATAAGACTGTCTTGACGAGCATCAAACATCCTTTTCCAAAACACCTGACCTGGAAGAGCTTTTAACAAAAAGGCGTTCCCCTGAGAAGAAGCGCCTTTTTCATCGTCCGTCTTACAAACCCGTTATTCGTGTCTTGCCGCTTCGGGAAGCGTCAGCACGACGCGGGTGCCGCCTTCGGGCGCTACGCGCTCGACCTCGACAACGGCTCCGATGCGAGAAGCGCGTTCGGCCATAATTGAAAGGCCGACGTGCTGTCCCTTGCGCTCGGTGACAAGCTTGTCATCGATGCCGACACCATCGTCAGTGATCGTCACCCGGAGATCGTCGTTGTTCTCGATTCGGATGTCGACGTTTTCGGCATGAGAATGCTTGCGCACGTTTGAGAGTGCCTCCTGAATGATGAAGATCACCTGAAGCTTCTGCCTCGGCGTCAGCCGAGGACCGCGCCCCGTCACACGAAGGCGTGCGTTCATGCGGGACTGTCCCTCAAAGCGGTCGATCACGGTGCGGACGCCCTCGATGAAGCCTTCCTTGTGCAGGCGCTCGCGGAAGTTGAGGAGAAGCTCCCGAACGTCCTCGTAGCATTCCTGAACACCGGTGCGGATGGCCTCGAGCGACTCGTCTCTCAACGCCACATCGTTCGTGCGAATGGCATCCGAAAGGAACTGCACCTGCAGATTCAGGAAGGAAAGCGCCTGAGCAATGGAATCGTGCAGGCCCTGCGCAAGGAGCTGGCGCTCCTGCACAACGGCAAACTGTCGATCACGTTCAATAAGGCGATTGCTCGCCACGGCCACGCCGAAATGCGTGACAAAGTTTTCCAACAGGCGAATAACCTGAGTCGTGAGATGCGGGCTCTCCCGGAAGAAAATCGTGAAGATGCCGAGATCGCCTGATGAAGAGCGAATCTGGAAGCTGTATGCCGTCTTGAATCCGGCTTCGACAAAGCGCTTTGCAAGATCATCATCGAGCTCCGCAAACAGAATGCAGACCGGATAAGTCTTGTTGAGCACGGACGGAACGACACCGACATCGTCTGGCAAATCATTGACCGCCTTGACGAGATCGACCGGCAGGCCCTCGGCGGTAAGCAGTTGCAACGAATCGTCGCGTCCGGAGAGAAGCTGCAGCGTGCAGCCATCGGCATCCGTCTGACGCATGATGCGCGAAACAAAACCATCAGCAAGGTCATCCAGACTGCGGCGTTGCGTGAAATAGGACGTCATCTCATAAAGCTGTGCGAGATGGCTGTTCTTTTCCTCAACGCTTGCCGTCTTCTCGGCAACCTTCTGCTCCAGATTGTCGTAGGAGTCCTTGAGGCGTGCGGCCATTTCGTTAAAGCCCGCCGCAATCTCGCCGATCTCATCCTCGCTCCTGACCTCGGTTCTGGCCGTCAGATCGCCCGCAGAAAGGCGGCTGATGGCTGCGCCAAGATGCTCGAGCGGACGGATCACCCAGCGAAGCAGGAATGCCATGATGGCGAAAAGGCTCCCAATCGCAAGCACGATGAGAAGGCCCTGCAAATAGCGAAGCTGCCAGAGGAACTGCTCGCGATACTCGTCGATCTCATTGGCCAGAGCAGCAAGCTTCTCAGCGTAGAGATTGATGTCGCTCATCACCGGTTGAATCGTGCCTTTGCGCACGGCGGCGAGGTTCGGCAGCACGGACTCCTTCCATTCGACATTGATGTTTTCAAGCGAGGTCTTAATGGCCTCGGTTTCGGGAACAAGGAGGGGACGCCACTGATCCCCCTTATGAAGCAGATCGAAGGCCGCATTGACCGTGCGAACCTCATTGTCGAAGTCGCGATTGTCATACTTCGGCTGGGTATAAAGCGCGGTTCGGAACACATGGAAACGAATGTCCCCGATGATGTTCGCTGCAGCCGACGAACTTTCAAGCTTCCAGTTGAGCATCATCGTGTATCCGATCGTGGTCACGATAAAGCTCACCCAGATAAGCGTGAGAAGCAGAAGCCTCGCCGAAAGGCTCTTGAAGAAGCGGAGCGGATTAAGTTTCACAACAAGAATCCTTCTAGTATCGAAAGGACGGGTCAGAGAAGGCGCGGATTTTCGTCTTCAACCTGAATCGTCAGGCCGCTCTCGGAACCTGCCTTCAACGTTCCATTTCCGTCATCGCCTTCGGGCTTGACGGGGGCGATCGGAGCGATTCTCTCGACCGTCCAGGCAACGGCGATCTGACGTCCCTTGCGGGCGCGCTGCATGCGGAATTCCTCAAAGGACTTCCGTGTAATCTGCACTTCGCGCGGCTTGCCGCCTCGTCCCGTGCCGGAAGCCGTCAAGCCGCGTTCGTCAACGAGCGTCATGCCGATCATCTTTTCGCCGGGTTCAAGCTTCACAAGCGTTACGCCCATGCCGCCGTTGGAGAGTCGGCGAATCTCTTCGTGTTCGAAGACAACGAGACGACCCTTTTCGGTAAGGCATGCAATCAGAGGCAGCGACGCACAGCCTTCGGAAGGCGGCAGCAGCGTTACGCCGTCGGCCATGCGCACGAAGGTGCGGCCAATTCGCTGCGAAGCCTTCAGGTCCCCAATCGTGCACTTGAGTCCAAGACCGTCACTCGTGCCCAGAACGATATCCTCCTTCTCTCGGCCAGCAAAGACACCGACAAAGCGCTTCATGTTCTTGTCCAGATCGAAGAAAGACGTCACCGGCAAACCGTCGCCGCGACCGCCCGGAATGGCGGAGACCTTGCAGGTATACACGCGGCCCGTATCGGTCAGGAAGCTGATGTCGTCAACCGTTCGGCACTCGACCGCGCATTCGAATCCGTCGCCCACCTTATAGGCGAGAAGCGTGCAGTCATGACCGTGTCCCTGACGAGTCCTCAGGAAACCCTTCTGAGAGAGCACCACAGTAACGGGTTCGTCAACAACATGCTGCTCGGCCTGAAGGACATTGGCCTCCTCGATGAGGGTGCGTCGATCGTCGCCGAAGGTCTTGGAGGCCTGCTCGATCTCTCGCGCCACCGTACGGCGCAGAACGCCGTCGCTGCCGAGAATGCGCTCAAGCGAAGCCTTTTCCTTGTTGAGCTCGGCAAGTTCCTTTTCGATCGCAATTGCAGCAAGACGAGCCAGCTGGCGAAGCCTGATTTCAAGGATGTCGTCCGCCTGGCGTTCAGAAAGGCCGAACTCGGCAATCAGCGCGGGCTTGGGTTCATCACTGTTTCGGATGATCTCGATCACGCGATCGATATTGAGCAGCACGAGCGCTCGCCCCTCAAGCACATGAATTCGATCGTTGACCTTGTCGAGTCTTGCCTGAGTGCGGCGGCGCACGGCCTGAAGTCTGAAATCGATCCACTCGCGAATGATTTCGAGCAGATTCTTCTGCTTGGGCTTGCCGTCGTTGCCAAGCATGACGAGATTGACCGAAACGTTCGATTCCATCGACGTCTGCGAGAAAAGCGCCGTCACAAATTCCTCGCGATTGATGCGACTGCTCTTGGGTTCGAAGACAAGACGCACAGGCTTGTCTTCCGTGGATTCATCGCGAACGCGGTCAAGAATGGCCAGCATGGCGCTCTTTGCCTGCTGCTGTTTGGCGGAAACCGTCTTCTTGTCCTTCTTGGCCTTCGGGTTGGTGATGGCTTCTATCTGATTTAGAACGTCCTGCGAGGACGAAGCCGGCGGGAGCTCGTCGACGACAAGCTGCCACTGGCCGCGCGCAAGCTCCTCAAAGTGATAGCGGGCGCGTACGGTAAGCTTTCCGCGGCCCGTGCGATAGATGTCGCGAATTACGCTTCGCGGACTGATGATCTGGCCGCCGCAGGGGAAGTCCGGTGCGGGCAGCACCGAAAGGACCTCATCAAGAGAAGCCTCGGGCTTGTCAATCAGCAGCAGGCAGGCGGCTGCAACCTCGCGCAGGTTGTGCGAGGGAATGTCGGTTGCCATGCCGACGGCAATGCCGGACGAACCGTTGAGCAGAACGAACGGAAGCTTTGCAGGCAGCACCACGGGCTCCTGAAAGTTGCCGTCATAATTGGGCGTGAAGTCGATCGCACCCGTATCCACTTCGTCAAGCAGAAGGCTGGCGATCGGCATGAGGCGCGCTTCGGTATAACGCATGGCGGCCTGCGAGTCGCCGTCGCGGCTGCCGAAATTGCCTTCACCGTCAATCAGCGGATAGCGAAGCGAGAAATTCTGGGCCATGCGCACAAGCGCGTCGTACACAGACTGGTCGCCGTGAGGATGGTATTTGCCGAGCACGTCGCCGACAACGCGGGCGGACTTGACGGCCTTCGATCCCGCCTTGACGCCCATGCGCTCCATGTCAATCAGGATTCGGCGCTGCACCGGCTTCTGCCCGTCGGAGACGTCCGGAAGCGCTCGGCTC
>CAKQKT010000047.1 GCA_934249275.1 uncultured Sutterella sp.
ATCGCCAAGTCCGGTTAAGGCATCGGATTCTGAATCCGACATACGTAGGTTCGAATCCTACTACCCCTGCCAAGTCAATCAACGGAGTGACACTCCGGATGCTCCTCAAGCATCGAACAGTCAGCATTTCGCGGTCGTGGCGAAATTGGTAGACGCGCAGCGTTGAGGTCGCTGTGGTGAGAGCCATGAGAGTTCGAGTCTCTCCGACCGCACCAGATGCACTGGGGTATCGCCAAGTCCGGTTAAGGCATCGGATTCTGAATCCGACATACGTAGGTTCGAATCCTACTACCCCTGCCAAGTCATCGAGAAAATGGACGTTCTTCTGAACGTCCATTTTTTTTGCCTTTTGCATTTTGCCTTCCCTCCTCTGTTTTCCCGATGCCGCATGACGACGCACAAGCCTGCGTCGATTTTCCCGCCGCCCCGTCCTTCATGTTCGTATCCTTCTAGGATTCACAATTCTCATAAAGGTCCCGGCAATCATGGGCGACGCCTTCTTCTTCAATGCCGTCATTCACGACGGCGAGCGCTTCATCAATTCCAACGCCTTTCTCGTCAACAACGGCCGCATTGTCTGGATCGGACAGGCCGACGATGCCCCTGCGCACGACAGGCTCCCTTCCGTTGATCTGGAGGGCCGAACCGTGCTGCCGGCGCTCTGCGACGTGCATACGCATCCGAGCTGGATCGCCGCCACGGTGAAGGCCGTGCCCTGCGTCTCTCCGATCGTCAATTCGATCGAGGAGCTCGTGGAGGCTCTCAAAAAGCACCCTCTTGCCGGGAAGGGACCCGAAGCGTGGATCACGGGCTTTGGCTACGACGAAGGCAAGCTTGCCGAGCACCGCACGCCCACCATTGAGGATCTCGATCTGGTCAGCACCACGCAGCCCGTCTTCGTGAAACGTTCCGACTGCCACTCGGCCATTTGCAACAGCGCAGCGCTGCGCCTGGCCGGCATTACGGCCAAAACGCCCGATCCGGCCGGCGGACGCTTCGGACGCTTTTCCGACGGCCGTCCCAACGGCGTTCTTACCGAATTCAATGCCGCTCAGGTCGTGGAACGCCTCATGGGCGAACCCACTTTTGAAAGTGAAGTGGACATGATGGTTGCCTCGGGGGAACACTTCCTGTCGCGCGGCATTCTCTCCTTTACCGAAATGATGGCCGACTACCGTCAGCTGGCCGTTTATCGCGAAGCCGCCCGCCGCGGATTCCCCGTGCGCGCCGGCCTCTACCTTGTATGGAGGGGAGGACGCGATCCGCAGGGCATGCCGCCCCTTAATGACGACGACCGCATGGGCGACCATTTCATTGCCGGCGTCAAGCTTTTTGCCGATGGAAGCGTATCGGGCGCCACGGCGGCCGTCTCAAAGCCCTTCCTCAACGGCTCCAAGGGCATGGTAACGCTCGACGACGGCGCGCTGGCGGCAGCAGCACAATACGCCCGCGTCAACCGAGTCCAGCTCGCCGTCCACGCAATGGGCGATCGAGCCGTCGAGCGCATCATCGAATTCTTCGAGCACAGCGAGCCGTGGCTCGACGACAGGCCGTCCGTGCGCATCGAACATGCGACCTTCCTCAATGCCGAACAGCTTGCCCGCATGAACGCCTCGCCCATGACCTTCGGCGTCTCGACGCAGGTCATCTTTCCCTACGCCGAAATCGAGGGCTACAAAGCCGTGCTGGCACCCGACGATCTCGAACGCGTCTACCCGGTCAAGACCGTCTCCTCGGCGCTTTGCGCCTTTGCGCTCTCCTCGGACGCGCCTGCGACGGCCTGGGCCGATCCGGACGATCCGTTCGTCTCCATGGGAGCCGCAGTGACGCGCACGGCATGGGACGGCACTCTCTTCAACAAGTCCGAGGCCGTCACGCCGGAAGAGGCCGTATCGCTTTATACGTCGCGTCCCATGAAGGTTCTTCCGTTTGAAGGTTCGGGCCGGCTTGCCGCGGGCATGCGCGCAGACTTCATCGTGCTCCGCAATCCCGTCACCGACGACGGAATCGCGCTTTCTCGCAACGGTGTTGCCGAGGTTTACCGCAACGGCGTCCTGACATTCCGCGCAGACCGCTAAAATGAATGGGTATTTCCTGGAGAATGCCCATGCAGCGACTCACGCTTTCCATCGACGACGAGCTTGCCGAACGCTTTGATGCGTATCTGGCCGAACACGGCTACGCCAACCGTTCCGAATGCTTCCGCGACATGCTTCGCAATCAACTCGCCAGCGAAGACGTGAAGGCAAACCCGGACGCCGAATGCGTGGGCATTCTCAGCTACGCCTACAACCATCACGAGCGCCAGCTCGCCATGCGCATGACGGAATATCAGCACGAGCATGCCGGCGAAGTCATCTCCACCATGCACGTGCATGCCACTCACGAGGAGTGCGTTGAGAGCGTCGTCATCCGCGGCAAGGCGCATCACGTCGTCTCCCTCTCGCAGCGTCTCTCGGCCGAGCCCGGCGTGCGCCACGGATCTCTCAACCTGATTCCGCTCACGCCCGACGACCGCGATCTTGCTCATGATCATCAACACGAGCACTGAGCACAGAGCCTGATCACAAAAAAAACGGCGGACATCCTCGCGGATCCGCCGTTTTTCTTCATCTTGCCATCATCAGGCGTAGTAGCCCGTCATGCTCATTTCCTGAGCCGCAAACTGCCTGTAGCCGTCCATGTCGAGCGGATAGTCCCAGCAGCCCATCTGATGATAGATTTCGCCGCCAAAGCCCGTCTTGAAGCGGTAGAGGCCGTGCATCGGATGCGATGGATCCGAATTGGGAGCAACGCCGAAAAGGTCGTACTCGCTGCATCCCGCCCGCTTGGCGGTCTGCATAGCGCACCACTGTAGCGCGTAGGTGGGCATCAGGTGACGGCCCACGGTGGCGCTGGCGCCGTAGAGATAGGTCGCACGGTGAGCCGAGATGATGAGGAACATGGCGGCAAGCGGCTTGTCCTCGTGGAAGGCCACGAGAAGCTTGACGCTAACCTCGGGATCCGGACACTGCATGCGACTTGCGAAGACGCTCTCGAAGTAGTGGATGTTGTTGACGTGAAGACCGTTGCGTCGCGCCGTTTCGAGATAGAGCTCGTACCAGAGACCCAGCGCCTCGGGCCCCATCTCGCGAACCACGACGCCTTTTCGCTGGGCAAGACCGATGTTGTAGCGGGTCTTGGGCTTCATGGAGGCAAGAATGTCCTCGTCGCTCCTGAAGAGGTCCACCACGATCGTGTCGGCGGGAAGCACGTTCATGTTAGCTTTGAAAAGGTTCCAGGTGCTCGTGCCGTAGTTCATGTGCATTTCCTGGAATTCCTTGCGGGGACAGCCGCGCCAATTGCCTTCGGCGTCGAAGTCCCCCTCCTTGCACCAGTGAGACTGCCAGTTGAGGTCATAGCGAATCGCCAGGCAGCCCTTGGGCAGGAAGCTTCTCAGACACTCGGAGAGCTCCTCAAGGAATCGTCCCTGATTCTCTTCGGAAGGCTCGATCTCGGGACCGTAGGGAAGATAAGCCACGTACTCGTCACGGTTGCAATACTGCGCGAACATCAGCAGGTCGGCATTGGTGCGGGACCAGCCGCCCACATCGGTATAGATGTCGCTGTTGCGAATCGAAAACTCGAATGCCCGGGAGCGCATGCCCAGATTCGCCTTGACACGGGACCAGAAGGAAGTCTGCTGAACAATCGGCGTGCTGTAGGCGTCGGAGACGTCCTTGGGTTCGACTTTGAGCTGCATGGCGTGACGGTTTCCCTGAATCCTTTATTGATTAGACGAATGTAAAAAAGCACGCGGGCGCATCAATGAATACGCCCGCGTGCGATTGAATGCATCACTTTAACACATCTGCGGGAAAAAGTCCTTACTCCTGCAAAGATCCGCCGAATGCCGGCGTTTTAAGCATCTTCATTGGGCCATTAAATCAACCGATTTCCAGTCGTTTGCAACATGCCAAGAAAAGCGCCCTGCAGCTTTCGCTGCAGGGCGCGCGTTTGGCATAACCTTTCGTTATCAGGCTCGGATTAGGCCAGGAACAGCATGTCCATCAGGAAGAAGGTCGGGAAGAGAATGCCAACCGACCACAGCATGTAGCCGAAGAACGTCGGCATCTTGATGCCGCGCTCGTTGCAGATGGAGACCGTCATGAAGTTCGGGGCGTTGCCGATGTAGGTCACGGCGCCCATGAACACGGAGCCCATGGAAATGGCCATGAGGGTCTTGGCGCCTTCGCCCATCAGCACGGCAGGATCGCCGCCGGCGAGGTTGAAGAAGGCCAGATACGTCGGCGCATTGTCGAGGAACGCGGAGAGCATGCCCGTAAGCCAGAAGAAGAACGTGTTGTTGAACGAGCCGTCGGCGTTCGTCACGAGGGCGACGAGCGGCGCAAAGTGGCCGTCATGACCGGCGCGAAGCATGGAGAGCACCGGCACGATGCAGCAGAAGATGCCGAAGAAGAGCTTCGCAACTTCAAGGATCGGATCCCAGCTGAAGTGGTTCGCCTCGCGGGTGGCCTTGGTGGTCAGGAGCAGCGAAGCGCAGGAGATCGCGATGAAGAGCACGTCGCGGAGCACGCCTTCAAGAGAGAAGTGCACGCCGAGGAACGTGAAGTCAACGCCCGAGCGCCAGAAGCCGGACATGAGCACGGTGCCGATGATGCCGGCGAGGAAGAGAATGTTGATGCCGCCGTCAACGCCGATGGCCTTCTTCTCGGCCGGAGCCTTGAAGCCGTCCTTGACGTCGCGGGAGAACATGAAGCTGTCAATCGCGAAATAGATCGCGAGCAGGATGCCGAGCGTCACGCTCCACGGCAGGAGAAGATGTTCAAGCGTCCAGAAGAAGTTCACGCCCTTGAGGAAGCCGAGGAAGAGCGGAGGATCGCCCAGCGGGGTGAGCGCGCCGCCGACGTTGGCAACAAGGAAGATGAAGAAGATGAAGGTGTGGATCTTGCGCTTGCGGCTCTCATTGGCGCCGATGAGCGGGCGAATGAGGAGCATGGCGGCGCCCGTCGTGCCCATGAAGTTGGCAAGAACGGCGCCGAGGGCGAGCATCACGGTGTTCACGATCGGACGGCCGACAAAGCTGCCGCGAACGTGAATGCCGCCGGCGACAATGAAGAGGGAGCCCACAAAGATGATGAACGGCACGTAGTCGGCAAGAAGCACGTGTGCAAGTTCGTCAAAGGCCGTGCCCGGACCGAAGACGGCAGCGAGCGGAATAATGCAGCAAAGGGCCCAGAAGACGGAAATCTTGCCGAAATGATGGTGCCAGATGTGCGGAGCAAAGAGCGGGAAAAGCGCGATGGAAAGCAGGATGCCGGCAAACGGCACGGCCCATGCGAGGCCGAGCTCGGCGCCGTTCATGCTGCTCGCCATGGCAGCGGCAGGCATCAGGAGAGTTGCAGCCGCGGCCGCAACGCTTTTGATTGACAAAGTCACGATGGAGACTCCTGTGACGGTCTGCGAGATTCAGGCCGCCTGTTGAAAATGGCGTACGTTGGAAGGTGCGGTCCGAAGCGCGCCGCCCAACAGGGAGGACTCCAACTGAACTTTCCAATGTGCACCGGGTAACAAATTATCTCAGATATGCAAACATACACGGATTTCATGATCTCTGCTGAATTTTCCGCGGATTCTTTACATATCGGGCGCGATAAATGATGAAAAAACTGAAAGCGCAGGAAATGCCTGCGCTTTCAGATGAAATCTCATTTACGAGAGGGGCGGAAGGCCGAAAACCTGCCTCAGGTAGCGCAGGTAGCCTTCATCCTCGCACATGCCCTTTTCAGGCGCGTCGGAAATCTTGGCCACCGGCTGGCCGTTGGCCTTCACCATCTTCATGACGACGTTGAGAGGCTGCGGGCCGCGGTCGTTCATGAGATTCGTGCCGATCCCAAAGGCAACCTTGACGCGGCCGTGGAAGCGCTCGTAGAGCTCGAGCGCGCGCGGCACGGTCAGACTGTCGCTGAAAATGAGCGACTTGGTCTTCGGATCGCATCGATTGGCCTTCCAGTGCTCGATCATGCGCTCGCCCCAGACGAAGGGATCCCCGGAGTCATGGCGCACGCCGTCAAAGAGCTTGCAGAAGAACATGTCGAAATCGCGAAGGAACGGATCAATGCCGTAGACGTCGGAGAGCGCAATGCCGAGGTCGCCGCGATATTCCTTCGCCCACATTTCGAATGCAAAGACCTGCGTGTCGCGAAGTCTGGGCCCGAGCGCCTGGCAGGCCTGAAGGAATTCGTGAGCCATCGTACCGTGAGGCGTGAGGCCGAGCTCCTTGGCATACATGACGTTCGACGTGCCCGTGAAGATGCCGCCGAGACGCTCCTTCATGTTGAGAAGGACGACCTTCTGCCAGGCCTTTGAGAAGCGGCGGCGCGTTCCGTAGTCGGAGATGTGCAGGCCGCCGTTGTCGGGCTCGTTGAGCATCAGCTCGATCTTGCGGTCAAGACGAGCGCGCCCCTCCGTCTCGTCAAGATCCGGGTACATGTTGCGGAAGTAGACCTCGTTGACGATGGCCAGCACCGGGATCTCGAAGAGAATCGTGTGAAGCCACGGCCCCTTCGCTGTAATGTCGATGCCGCACGGATAGTCCGAAGACTTCTTCACGGAGATGTACTTGCGCTTCAGGTGAAAGAGGCTCAGAAACTCGACGAAGTCGGGCTTGATGAAGCGCAGGCCTTCAAGGTACGCCAGCTCGTCATCCTTGAAGTAGAGACTGCAGAGATGGTCGAGCTCCGCATTGATCTCGTCGACGTACGGCGTGAGATCAATGCCGGGCGTGCGGCACTTAAAGCGATATTCGGCGTCGGCCCCCGGGAACTGATGCAGCACGCACTGCTGCATCGTGAATTTGTAGAGGTCCGTATCAAGCAGCGATTCGATAATCAAGAGAGCCTTCCCATGCGTATGTTTGTTGAATTGTTTGACGCCTTCTGAAGCGCACGCTTAATGCGCAAGAAGCATCCGGGCGTCTTCGAGCGATGCGGCATCCGCAGGCTCGCCCGGAACCAGTCCGGCGAAGCGCGCGTCAAATTCCGGCGTTCGCGTCCATTTGAGGTTGGCAAGCAGTTCGTCGGCCATCTCGGGATGGTTGCACACAAGCACCATGTCGCAGCCGGCTGCAAGAGCCTTTTCAGCCTGCTCGGTCACGCTGCCGCCGGCAGCGCCCTTCATGCTGAGATCGTCGGAGAAGACAAGTCCGCCAAAGCCCAGGCGTTCGCGAAGCTCGTCACGAAGAAGGCGCTTGGAAAAGGTGGCGACTTCCCCATTAAAGGCATGATAAGCCACATGAGCCGTCATGACGGAGGCAAGATGCGGCAGTTTGCCGTAGGGAAGCATGTCCTTTCTCAAGCTTTCCGCATTT
This sequence comes from uncultured Sutterella sp., assembly GCA_934249275.1. Lineage (GTDB taxonomy): Bacteria > Pseudomonadota > Gammaproteobacteria > Burkholderiales > Burkholderiaceae_F > Sutterella. The sequence continues at coordinate 7,370 of CAKQKT010000047.1, forward strand.
CGTTCGTCCTCGGGAAGCGCCGTATGGCTGTCCGCCTCGGCCCATCCGTGTCCCGGAAAGTGCTTCCCGCAGGATGCCATCCCGCCCTTGCGAAGGCCGCGGATGAGCGCATCCGCATGCGCCGTCACGAGTTCTGGCGTTCGACCGAGGCTTCGCGAGCCGATCACGCCGGAACGGCCGTAATCGACGTCCAGCACCGGCGCAAACGTGAAGTCGACGCCGCAGGCCCTGAGCTCGGATGCCAGCACCAGGCCGGCCGCCTCAAAGCGCAGCTCCGCATCCTCTTCTCTTGCAATGTCGGCCATTGTCGGTACTTCCGTAAAGCCCGAACGAAAGCGCTGTACGCGTCCGCCTTCGTGATCCACGCTGATGAGAATGCCGGGGCGGGCCTCATGGATTTCGTTGCAGAGCGCCTTGAGCTGCTCGCGGTCCGCATAGTTGCGGGTAAAGAGAATCACCATGCCCGTCAGAGGATGGCGAAGACGCTCGCGCTCATGTTCGGTCAGAGAAAGGCCCTCCACGTCCACGCAGACGGGACCGGGCTTCAGAATGTCGTTCATTTCCTAGAATCCTCAAATCAATCTTCAGAGGCAGCAACGCGATCGAGGATCTCCTCATAGCGGCGAACCGTCTCGGCCATGCCGAACTGCAGCGCCTCGGCGATGAGGGCATGCCCGATGGAGACTTCGCTCACCTCGCGGCAGGCCTTGAGGAACACTTCGAGATTGTCGAGCGAGAGATCGTGTCCGGCATTCACGTCGAGACCGGCCTCGCGGGCGGCCTTCACGCTTGCGGCATACTGCGCCAGCACCTTGTCCTGATCGGCGGTGCCGAAGGCCTGAGCCCAGCCTTCCGTATAGAGTTCGACACGGTCCGCGCCGAGCTCGGCAGCCTTCGCCATCAGGGCGGGCTCGGGATCCATGAAGAGGCTCACGCGGCAGCCCCAGGCCTTGGCCTGAGCAACGAGCGGACGAACGGCTTCGCACACCTCGGGATCCGACAGATCAAAACCGTGATCGGACGTCTTCTGGCCCAAGCTGTCGGGCACGAACGTCGCCTGATCGGGACGAACGGCCTCGAGATGCCCCATCAGATTGTGGAAGGGATTGCCCTCAATGTTGTATTCGCAGCCGGGATACTGCTTGACAAGCGCTGCGATCGCCGGAACGTCCGTCGCACGAATATGGCGCTCATCAGGACGCGGATGAACCGTCAGGCCGGCTGCGCCCGCCTCAAGCGCGATGCGTCCGAAGAAGACGGGATCGGGCCAGTTGCCTTCGCGGGAATTGCGAAGAAGAGCAACCTTGTTCAGATTGACGGAAAGCTTGGTACGAAGCATTGCTGTGCACTCCTGATGTTCGGGCGCCCGGGCGCCCCGATGTTTGTTCTCCACGATCGGCTTTTTCTGCATCAGACCTTCTGCAGGCTGTTGAGCTCCGTCAGAATCCGACGGGAATGAATGCTGCGCCCGTCGAGATGAAAGTCGATCATCGTACGAAGAATATCACGCGAAGCCCTTAGCGCCGCAGGGCTCATCGGTTCGCCCGAGAGCATTTCCCGCACGAGTTCCCCCGGCCAGGCTCGCACCCCTTCGGGGAGGCCCACATTTGTCGCGAGCCCCTCCAATGTACCGTCCTTCACGCAGTACCACGGCGACAGGCCGTCGTCGGAAAAAGCCGGCGCCCAGCCTGCGGCCTTGAGCACAGCCATTTCGAATTCGCGCAGCGCCGGCTGCATGGCATCTCGTTCGGCGAGCGCAAGCGCATGAATCACCTTGACGTAGGCCTGAAAAAGCCCCGGGTGACGCTCTTCGCGAACGGTGAGCTTGAGAATGAGTTCGTTGACGTAGAAGCCGGAAAGAAGCGCCTCGCCGGTAAGGGGCTCCATTGTCCCCTGCCATTCGGCGCGCATGAGCATCTTGGCCTCCTTGCTTCCCGTCCAAGAAAAGCGAAGCGGACAAAACGCGGTGAGAAGTCCCCGGTACTGCGAGGACGCGCGGCGGGCGCCGCGGGCAACAAGAAAGACGCGTCCGAACCGAACGGTCAGAACGTCGAGAAGAAGACTAGTCTCGCTCCAGTCCCAGGCATGCAGGATGAAGCCGAGTTCGCCCGTCACGCGGGCGGGAATGCGCTCCGCCGGATCGGGGAGCGCGGAAAATACGTCCGCCATCTGCCGTTCGGCGGCAAGACGGCGTTCGAGAATGCCCGAAAGACTCGAGGCGCGATGCGTCCCGAGAGTCTCGAGCGACGAGACGGGAGCCGGAGCGGAACGTCTCCTGTCCGACTGCGTGCGCGCTCTGCGGCGCGGCACTCCCGCCTCGACGGCGTCCTTATTCATAGCCCAGCGTCTTGAGGGCCTTCACGTCGTCGGACCAGCCGCGGCGCACGCGAACCCAGACCTCCAGGTGAACGCGCTTGCCGAGCATGTCGGCCACGTCAGCGCGAGCCAGACGGCCGATCTCGCGAAGCTTGGCGCCGCCCTCGCCGATCACGATCGGCTTGTGGCTTTCGCGCTCGACGATCAGCGTCGCAACAATCTCCGCGCTCTCCTCGTCTTCCTGCCACTTGTCGATCGTCACAGCGATGCCGTACGGGAGCTCGTCGCCGAGAAGACGGAAAGCCTTTTCGCGAATGGTTTCGGCAGCCAGGAAGCGCGGCGAACGGTCCGTGTAGGTGTCCGGATCAAAGAACGGCACGCTCTCGGGCAAAAACTTCTTGATTTCGCCGAGCAGGTCGCCAAGCTGGCGGCCCTTCTCGGCCGACACCGGCACGATCGCCGCAAACGGGAACTTCTCCATCGAAGCGGCCATGAGCGGAAGGAGAGAATCCCTCGACTTGTTGAGGTCGGTCTTGTTGATGGCGAGAATGACGTTGCCGGCATCCTTTGGAAGAAGCTTGAGAACCTCAAGGTCTGCGGGCTTCCAGCCGAGGGACTCGATCACGAAGACAATCGCGTCGACTTCGCCGAGCGTGGAGCGCACGGTGCGGTTCATGCGGCGGATGAGCTGATTGCCGACCTTCGTCTGGAACCCCGGGGTGTCCATGAAGACGATCTGAGCATCAGGCTCGGTCACGACGCCGAGAACGCGGTCGCGCGTCGTCTGAGGCTTCTTCGACGTGATCGAAACCTTTTCGCCGATCAAATGGTTGATAAGAGTCGACTTGCCGACATTCGGGCGGCCGATCACGGCCACATAGCCGCAGCGAAAGCCCTCGGGCACCTGAACGGAAGCGGCGCCCGCCTGGGCGAGCATGCGTCCGAGTTCGTCGTCGGACATTGCCGGCACGGTCTTTTCTTCACTCATTGTCATTCCTCTCAAAAGGGGAGTTCATTCGCGATTTTTAAGGATTTCAAGCGCAGCGGCGGCAGCGGTCTGCTCGGCCGAGCGGCGGCTCGTCGCATGCCCCGTCGTCGTGATCTCAAGCGCCGGAATGCGGCACTCGCAATCGAACTGCTGGGCATGAGCGGCGCCCGTCACGTTGACGACAACGTACTGCGGCAGCGGAAGATGGCGGCCCTGCAGGAATTCCTGCAGACGGGTCTTGGCATCCTTGCTGAGCTGTTCGGGCGTAAGAGAAGTGAGAATCGGCTCGAAGAGGCCGAGAATCACCTTCTGCGCAGCGTCAAAGCCGCTTTCGGCGAACACCGCGCCGAAGATGGCCTCCATCGCGTCGGCCGTGATCGAGGGACGGTGGGAGCCGCCCGTCTTCATCTCGCCTTCGCCCATGCGAAGGAAGGAGGACACGTCGATCTGCTGGGCAATGACGGCAAGCGTCTTCTCGCAGACGAGATTGGCACGCACGCGGGACAAGTCGCCTTCGGTGAAGTGCTTGTCGCGCAGGAAAAGCGCATAGCCGACAACGCAGTTGAGAACCGAGTCGCCCAAAAATTCGAGGCGCTCGTTGTGCTGCGCCGCAAAGCTGCGGTGCGTCACCGCGCGTTCGAGAAGCTTGCGATCGGCGAACTTGTAGCCGATGCGTTCCTCAAGAATCGAAAGATCTTGCATGTTGAATCCAAACTGTTTCCGTCAGGCTGAATTTATCAGCGGAAGGAGCCGATTCGGGACATGTCGCCGAAGTTGGCCCAGATGAGCGTGGCGCGGCCGACGAGGTTCTTGTCCTCGACGAAGCCCCAATAGCGGCTGTCCTCGGAATTGTCGCGGTTGTCGCCCATCATGAAGTACTTCCCTTCGGGAACCTTGCAGATGAAGCCCGTGGTCGTATAGGTGCATTCCGGAGCCTTCCTCAGGAGCGCCTGTCGGGGCACCCAGGAGGGACGGCGGCCGTCAACGGCGATCATGTGCTCGACATCGCCGAGCATTTCCTCGCGCTGATCGAGCGTCACAAGCGAATGCGTGTCGACGAAGTCGACGTGGCCCGCCTGCTTCTGCTCGACGCCGTTGATGTACAGGACCTTGTTGATGTATGCGACCGTGTCGCCCGGAACGCCGATCACACGCTTGATGTAGTCGACAGACTCGTCCATCGGGTACTTGAAGACCACGACGTCGCCGCGCTTCGGGCTGCCGAGCGGAATGATCTTCGTGTTGGTCACCGGCAGGCGGATGCCGTAGTCATACTTGTTGACGAGAATGAAGTCGCCGACATGCAGCGTCGGAAGCATCGATCCCGACGGAATGCGGAAGGGCTCGAAAAGGAAGCTGCGCACGAAGAAAACGATTGCGATGACTGGGAAAAGGCCGGCCGTGTACTCAAGCCACCACGGCTGGCGGATTTCTCGGGCATAGAGATCGTTGCGCGCATCAATCACGGACTTTTCGCCGCGGTCGATTGCCTCGCGGTTGTCCGCTTCGAATCGGCGTGCGGCCTCCTCCGCGCGAGCCTTGCGTTCGGGCAGGAAGCGGCGTCGCTCAAGCACCCAGAAGATGCCGGTCACGACCGTGAGGATCAGAAGAATCAGAGGAAAGTTCATCGAAATTTTCCGTTTTGTCTATGCGGCAAAGCGGAGATCCGGCATCGGACCCCCGCTTGCATCGGGAATTACTGTTCGTCCTGCTGAAGGATGGCGAGGAAGGCTTCCTGCGGGATCTCCACGGAACCCACCTGCTTCATGCGCTTCTTGCCGGCCTTCTGCTTTTCGAGAAGCTTGCGCTTGCGCGTAATGTCGCCGCCGTAGCACTTTGCGAGCACGTTCTTGCGCAGAGCCTTGACGTTTTCGCGAGCGATGATGTTGGCGCCGATGGCTGCCTGAATGGACACTTCGTACATCTGGCGCGGAATCAGCGAGCGCAGGCGCTGGGCGATTTCGCGGCCGCGGAAGATCGCATTGCTGCGGTGAAGAATGGAGCTCAGAGCGTCCACCTTGTCGCCGTTGATCAGCATGTCCACGCGAACCACGTCGGAGGCGCGGTATTCCTTGAACTCGTAGTCCATCGAAGCGTAGCCGCGAGTCATGGACTTCATGCGGTCAAAGAAGTCGAGAACGATTTCTGCGAGCGGCAGCTCATAAGTCAGATGCACCTGGCGGCCGTGGTAAGCGAGATTGGTCTGAATGCCGCGCTTGTCCTGGCAAAGCTTCATGACGGCGCCGACGTATTCGTCCGGGACGAAGATCGTGACGGTGTCGATCGGCTCGCGAATCTCGTCGATCTTGTCGACGGGCGGAAGCTTGGACGGGTTCTCGACGTGCACCACCGTGCCGTCCGTCTGAAGAACCTCGTACACCACGGACGGAGCCGTCGTGATGAGGTCCATGTTGTATTCGCGCTCAAGACGTTCCTGAACGATGTCCATGTGAAGGAGACCAAGGAAGCCGGCGCGGAAGCCGAAGCCGAGAGCCTGAGACACTTCGGGCTCGAACTGGAGAGCCGCGTCGTTGAGCTGAAGCTTCGTCAGAGCGTCGCGCAGGGCGTCGTACTGATTGGACTCGACCGGATAGAGGCCCGCGAAAACCTGCGGCTTCACTTCCTTGAAGCCGGGCACCGGCTCTTCAGCCGGATTCTGGGCGAGCGTCACGGTGTCGCCCACGCGAGCGTCCTTGAGTTCCTTGATGCCGGCAATCATGAAGCCCACTTCGCCGGCGGAGAGCGAGGTGCGGCTGACGGACTTCGGCGTGAAGACGCCGAGCTGCTCCACAAGGTGGGTGGCGCCGGTAGCCATCAGACGGATCTTGTCCTTCGGACGGATCGTGCCGTTGACCACGCGAACCAGCATCACGACGCCGACGTAGTTGTCGAACCAGGAGTCGATGATGAGGGCCTGAAGCTTGCCGTCGGGATCGCCCTTCGGAGGCGGGACATCGCGCACGACGCGCTCGAGAATGTCATCGATGCCCATGCCGGTCTTGGCGGAGCACGGAATCGCATCCGTAGCATCGATGCCGATCACGTCCTCGATTTCCTCGGCGGCCGCGTCCGGATTGGCGCTTTGAAGGTCCATCTTGTTGAGAACCGGCAGCACCGTGACGCCAAGGTCAATGGCGGTGTAGCAGTTGGCGACCGTCTGGGCTTCAACGCCCTGAGTCGCGTCGACAACGAGAAGCGCGCCTTCGCAAGCCGAAAGCGAGCGGCTCACTTCGTAGGAAAAGTCAACGTGCCCCGGGGTGTCGATGAGGTTGAGCTCATAGACTTCGCCGTCCTTGGCCTTGTACTTGAGGGAGGCGGTCTGCGCCTTGATGGTGATGCCGCGTTCACGCTCGAGGTCCATGCTGTCGAGCACCTGAGCGCTCATCTCGCGGTCGGAAAGACCGCCGCAGCGCTGGATCAGGCGGTCGGCGAGCGTCGACTTGCCATGGTCAATGTGAGCGATGATCGAGAAGTTGCGGATTTTCTGCATTGAAGAGACTGAATGGGTCGGGATTTGAGCCGGCCGCCTGCCGGAAAGCTGTGGTCGGCGGGACCGGGCGGCTTGCAAAACATGGCCGTCATCGGGCCTTTCTAGAACCCGTTATTGTACCATCCAGGCGGCTATCCACAGCGGATTTCCAGGGCGAACGCTTACACATTTAGACTTGACAAACGATCATTCCTATAAATCATAAGAATGGCAACTATTTAGCTTG
>CAKQKT010000048.1 GCA_934249275.1 uncultured Sutterella sp.
CGTTCCCCGGACTTCCGTGATGAACCAAAAAAATGCCCGCCGGGCTTGATGATCGGCGGGCATTTCGCGTGGGCCTTCGGCGGTTAGTCCGCGCCGGCATGGGTCTTTCGCCGTGCGGGCGTCTCTTGCGGCGCTTCGGGCTTGCAGCATTCGAGCTCGGATCCGCGGCTCGACCATTCCATGACGCCCGACGGAATGATCTGCAGGCGTCGGCCGGAGGCCTCGAGAATGGCTGCGGCCTCGTGTGCGAGGAAGCAGTAGGGGCCTCGGCAGTAGGCGGCGAGCGCAACGCCTCGCGGCAGCTCGTGCTGGCGCGCCTCAAGCGTATGGATCGGCATGTTGACCGCATGAGGGAGGTGGCCCGCTGCGAATTCCTCTTCGGGACGGACGTCGAGCAGAATGAGCTTGCCTTCGGAAGCGTAGTGAACGGCGTCCTCAATGCCGAGCGAGGCGCTTGGAATGCCGCTGTCGGCCTCAAGGTCGTGGAGCTCAGAAATGCTCTGTTCGGCCGTCTCGCGGATCATGACGGCAAGAGCCGCGACCTTGGGGCTCGAAAGCCCGTAGCGCTGATGGCGACCGTCGCGCGTGCAGGTGACGAGCCCCGCGCGATAGAGCACGCGCAGGTGCGCGCTGATGCTCTTGTAGTCCTCATTGAGCATTTCGGTGAGCTTTTCAACGGTCTGCGGACACTGGGAGAGAAGCTCGATGAGCTCGAGCCTGACTTCATGGCTGAAGGCTTTGCCTATCAGGCTGACTTCCTTGTACAGACGGTGCTTGGATTCGAGATTGCTCAAGAGGGGCCTCCGATCGGGGTTGGCGCGGGGTCTGCCGAAGCCTTTGCCGCTGACGTTCGTGAAATTTTGCGAATACAGTGTAATTGTAGGACAGTTCTATGACGAAAAACGATACGTTCGCGGTATTTTTCGAATGAAATCGGGCCGGAATGGGTTCGGGCCCGATTGAGGAATGAAGGCGTGCGCTGCTGAAGACGAAAGCGCCCGGCGCATGGGCCGGGCGTGACATGGATCGGGCGCTGAGAAGGCGTCGCGGGATTACATCATCTGGATCTGGGGCCTGCCGCCCTTCATGAAGGTGATGTAGCCGCTGCGGCAGCTGGTTTCCGTGAGGTCGAACTCCCAGTCGGGGAGCACCCAGCGTTCGATGACGGCATTGACGTGGGCGCCCGGATGGTGGGTGTGGCCGTGGATGACGAGCTCGACGCCGGCGGCGCGGGCGGATTCGGCGACGGCGCTCTCGATGACGTCGACGTCGCGCGGATTTTTGGGCGCCTCGTTTTCCTCGGCGCAGGCGCGAAGCGCATCGTCGATGACGGCGGCGCGTTCGTGTGCGGGCAGGGCGAGGAGGCGCTCCTGCCAGATCGGATCGCGCATGACGGCGCGGCGTGCGAGGCGGACCTGGTCGCGAACGCACCACTGGTCGCCGTAGGCGAAGAGAATCGGATTGCCGTTGACGGGAATGACGATCTGGTCGGCGATGAGTTCGGCGCCGCAGGCTTCGGCAAAGTCTGTGCCGAGAAGCGCGTCGCTGGCGCCCTGCATGATGAGGACGCGTCGGCCGGTGGAGGAGTAGAGCTTGAGTTCGGCGACGATCGGGTCTGCGTCGGACATGGCGTCGTCGCCGAGCCAGTAGTCGAAGAGGTCGCCGAGGATGACGAGCTCGGCAAAGCGCGGCGCAACATTCTTCATGAAGCGCAGGAAGGCCATGATGGTCTTGGGCTTGTTGGCCGCAATATGCACGTCGGAGATGACGACGGGATTGGTGAGCTCGGGCACGCTCTTGAGGCCGCAGAGGGCCGGGACCTTTTTGTCTGCCATGGCGTATTGTTTCCAGTCTGATAAAAGAAAAGGCGCCGGACGTTTCATCGCGGCGCCATTCGGGCTCGTGCGGGCCGATCCTCTACAGTTTAGAGGATTTCAGCCTTTTCGATCACGACATCTTCCACAGGAACATCCCCGTAGAAGCCGTAGGTGGAGGTGCGCACGCGGGCGATTTCGTCGACGACGTCCTGGCCGGCGACAACCTTGCCGAAGACGGCGTAGCCCCAGCCCTGCGGGTTCGGAGCGGTGTGGTTGAGGAAGTCGTTGTCAACGACGTTGATGAAGAACTGGGCCGTGGCGGAGTGCGGATCGGAGGTGCGGGCCATGGCGATCGTGTACTTGTCGTTCTTCAGACCGTTGGCGGCTTCGTTTTCGATCGGATCACGGGTCGGCTTCTGCTTCATGCCCTGTTCAAAACCGCCGCCCTGGATCATGAAGCCCTTGATGACGCGATGGAAGATCGTGCCGTTGTAGAAGCCGTCACGAACGTACTGTTCAAAGTTGGCGCAGGTCTTGGGAGCGTGTTCGTGATCGAGTTCGATGTCGATCACGCCCTTGTTGGTCGTAAAGCGAATCATTGTCTTACTTGGTAATCATTCAAACAAATGCCGCCCGGGAACGGGCAGCGGGAATGGCGTATTGTCGCACAAAGTTGCCATGTGCGAGTGCCTTGGATTTAAGCGTTTACAGGACGCGGGCCGAGAGGATCGTGACGGGCTTGACCGGCACGTCGCTCATGCCGCCCTTGAAGCCCGTGCGGACTTCGGCGATCTGATCGACGACCTTGTGGCCGGAGACGACGCGACCGAAGACGCAGTAGCCCTGGCCGTCGCTCGCCTGGTCGGCGTTGAGGAAGCTGTTGTCGGCGACGTTGATGTAGAACTGGGCCGTGGCGGAGTGCGGGTAGGCCGTGCGGGCCATGGCGATCGTGTACTTGTCGTTCGGGAGGCCGCCGCGGGCTTCGAGCGGAATCGGCGCATGCACGGGCTTCTGCTTCATGTCGGCCGTAAAGCCGCCGCCCTGGATCATGAAGCCGCCGATCACGCGGTGAAAGATCGTGTTGGCATAGTGGCCTTCCTTCACGTAGGCGAGGAAGTTTTCGACCGTGCGCGGGGCGCGGGACGGGGCGAGCTGCACGACGATCTTGCCCATGTCGGTCACGATTTCAACGCGCGGATCCTGAGCGGGCGCGGCGAGAACGGCGCCCGGAAGGCCGAGAAGGGCGGGGGCGAGCGGAAGAAGAATGCGGGAGCGGATTTTCATGACGGTGTTCTCAATGTGTCCGGGCCGAATCAGTGCTCGGCTTCAAGGTTCTTGATCGTTTGGAGGCGGCGGGCGAGGACGCGGTTGTTCTTCAGCTTGGCCGCGGCCATTTCATAGGACTCGCGGGCGAGCGCGAGATAAACGTCGCCGAGGTTCTTTCGGGCAAGCGCAAAGTCGGGATTGATGCGAAGCGCCTGGTTGAGGTGCTCGAGCGCATGCTCGAGATTGCCCATGCCGGCCTCGATCACGGCCAGATTGTTGTAGGGCTCGGGAATTTCGGGGTAGTCGCGCACGAGGGACTCGAGTTCGTGCTCGGCCTCTTCGGTGCGGCTGAGGTTCTCAAGCGCAACGGCCTTCATGAAGCGAAGCTGCGGATTGCGGCTGTTCTTCCTGATGCCGATGTCTGCGAGCTCAAGCGCCTGAGCGGGGTTGCCGTCCTTGAGAAGCTTTTCGATCTTGGCCGGAAATTCGCTCGGGTGCATCTGCTGGGCAAGCTCCTCCATCTGCGATGCGGCCTGGACGGATCCGAGGGCGAGCGCAAGGAGAGCGGCGGTAATGAGGCGTCGCATTGTGGTTCTTCTTTATTCTGAGTAGTGTGGGGTTTCGGCGGAAAGGATGAGCGCAGATCCCGACTTTCGGCTAGACAAGGCGCGAAAAACGGCCGATGGCGCATTTCGCGTCGGCACCGAGGGGGCGGGGCGGCTATACTTCCTGCAGCGAAGTTTTGTCTGCGCAACATTTTAGCCCACCGGGGCATTCCGACGAACAATTCTCGCCGAAGGGCCCGGCCGGCGCCACAGATGCTGACAAAATTTGCGGGCCGCCCGCCGTTTTCCGAAACAGCCGGAGGCGCCCGCGCGCAGACGCCTATATTTAAAGAGTAGAAGGACTCCTCACCCATGGCACTTTCGATCTATTCGACGCTCAGCCGCACGCAGGCTCCCTTTGCCCCGATCGAACCCAACCACGTCCGCATGTACGTCTGCGGCGTGACCGTCTACGACTACTGCCACATCGGCCACGGCCGCACTTTCGTGGCGTTCGACGTCGTGCGCCGCTGGCTCGAAGCCTCCGGCATGAAGGTGACCTTCGTGCGCAACATCACCGACGTTGACGACAAGATCATCCGCCGCGCCGCCGAGCGCGGGATCACCACGACCGAGCTCACCGACGAGTTCGGCCGCGCGATGCAGGAGGACATGCTTGCTCTGGGCTGCCTGGCTCCCACATACGAGCCCCGCGCCACGGACTACATCCCCGAGATGCTCAATCTCATCGAAAAGCTTGAGGAAAAGGGCTATGCCTACCAGGGAGCCGACGGCGACGTCGACTTCGCCGTTCGCAAGTTCGCCAACTACGGTCGCCTTTCCGGCAAGTCCATCGACGACCTGCAGTCCGGCGCCCGCGTCGACGTGGCCGCCGGCAAGCGCGATCCGCTCGACTTCGTGCTCTGGAAGAGCGCCAAGCCGGGCGAACCCCAGTGGGAATCCAAGTGGGGCTGCGGCCGCCCGGGCTGGCACATCGAGTGCTCGGCCATGAGCGCCAAGCTTCTCGGCGACACGTTCGACATTCACGGCGGCGGCCCGGACCTCATCTTCCCGCACCATGAAAACGAAATCGCCCAGAGCGAGGCCGCTTCCGGCGTGCCGTTTGCAAAGGTCTGGATGCACTCCGGTCCGCTGCGCGTTCGCGACGCCTCCGGCCACGAGGAAAAGATGTCGAAGTCCCTCGGCAACTTCTGGACGATCCGCGACGCCCTCAAGGACACGGAAGCCGCCTACGGCGCCGGCAACGGCGCGGAAGTCCTCCGCTTCTTCCTGCTCCGCAGCCAGTACCGCAGTCCGATCAGCTTCTCGAGCGCCCTCATTGAGGAGGCTCAGAAGGCTCTCGTGCGCCTCTACGGCGCCCTGAAGGGTCGCGAAGCCGCCGAAGGCGATGTCGACTGGACGGAAAAGTACGCCGCCCAGTTCAAGGCTGCCATGGATGACGACTTCAACACGCCGCTCGCCATCGCCGCCATGTTCGAGCTCGCCACCGAGATCAACCGCACGAACGACCCGGTCCTCGTGCGCCAGCTCAAGGGCCTCGGCGCCGTGCTCAACATCCTTCAGCTGGATCCGGAAAACTTCCTCAAGGGCGGTGCGTCCGACGCCGACGAAGCCCGCATCGACGCCCTCATCGAAGAGCGCCGCGCCGCCAAGAAGGCGAAGAATTTTGCGCGCGCCGACGAAATTCGCAAGTCCCTTCTTGACGAAGGCATCGAGCTCATGGACGGCCCGCAGGGCACGACCTGGCGCCGCATCTGAGTTCAACGGATTCACCTCAGGACATAACGACCATCATGGCCAAACGCGTATGTCTTGATTTTGAACATGACATCGAAGCTTTCGAGAAGAAGGTTGACGAGCTCAAGGAGCTTGCCGAAAACACTTCCGAAAGCGCCGCCGCCGTCTCGATCGACGCCGAAATCGCCCAGCTTGAGAACAAGTCCCGCGAGCTTCTGAAGAAGGTCTATGCGGATCTCACGCCCTGGCAGATGTCGCTCGTTGCCCGTCATCCGAACCGTCCGTACACGCTCGACTACATCGACATGATGTTCACGGACTTCCAGGAGCTGCACGGCGACCGCGCCTTCGCCGACGACGAGGCCATCGTGGGCGGCCTTGCCCGCATTGCCGACATCAACGTCGTCGTGATCGGCAACCAGAAGGGCCGCACGCTTCGCGAGCGCACCCGCCGCAACTTCGGCATGGCCCGCCCCGAAGGCTATCGCAAGGCCCTTCGCCTCATGAAGCTTGCCGAAAAGTTCGGCCTGCCCGTCGTCACCTTCGTCGACACTCCGGGCGCCTATCCCGGCATCGACGCCGAGGAGCGCGGCCAGTCCGAGGCCATCGGCCACAATATCTACGCGATGTCCGTGCTCAACGTGCCGATCGTCTCCTGCGTGATCGGCGAGGGCGGCTCCGGCGGCGCTCTGGCCATCGCCGTTGCCGACACCGTGATGATGCTCCAGTACTCGACCTACTCGGTCATCAGTCCCGAAGGCTGCGCCTCCATTCTCTTCAAGGATGCAGGCCAGGCGCCGCGCGCCGCAGATGCGCTTGCACTGACGGCCCCGCGCCTCACCGAGCTCGGCCTTGTCGACCGCGTGCTCTCCGAGCCGCTCGGCGGCGCTCATCGCGATCCGAAGCTCATGGCGACCACCCTCAAGAAGGCGCTCGTCGACGAGCTTCGCGAGCTGATGAAGCACGACATGCCGTCGCTCCTCGAACGCCGCGCCGCACGCCTTGAAAGCTACGGCCGATTCGAGGTCCTCGCCGACAAGACGGCCGAACCCGAAGCCGTTCAGGCTGCAGCTCCGGCTCCCGCTCCCGAAGCGAAGCCTGCCGAAGCGCCGAAGACTGAGGAAAAGCCCGTCGAATCCGCCGAAGCCGCCCCGGTCGAAAAGACTGGAGAGGACAAGAAGGCCGAATAAGCGGTTTTCCCGGCTCAAAACAGTCAAAAGGCACGTTTTCCATGTGAAAGGCGTGCCTTTTGTCGTATTTGTCATGACGATGGCGCCTCCCGCAGTACAATGACGGCTTCTTATCATCAGCTCTCTTCCTTCTCTCTCTCATGAACGCCGCCCCCAACAAAGCCAAAGCGACCGGAACCGCACGCAAGCCTGCTTCGCCGCGCCCCTCAAAGGTGCTTGCGGAGCGCCTCACGCAGCTTGTTTTGGATTCGCTCTCGAACGCGGCGGAGACGCTTCTCGGCGTCAGGGGAGAGGAGTTCTCGCTTCAGCCGCTCAATCCGGTGCGCGTCGTCGTGGCGCTCTCGGGCGGGCGCGACTCGATGGCGCTTCTTGATATTGTCGAGAAGTTCTTTCACCGTCCCCGCCAGTTTCTCATTGCGCGCGTGCATGCCGTCTACATCAATCACGGTCTTTCGCCCAATGCGGACGCCTGGGAGGAGCACTGCCGCGCCGAATGCGAGGCGAGGCGCATTGCCTTTACGCCCGTTCGCGTAACCGTTCGCAAGACCGGCGAAGGCGTGGAGGCCGCCGCCCGCGAAGCCCGTTATCGTGCGCTCGCGCGCTTTGCCCGCGAGGAGGCCTACGACGTCATTCTGACGGCGCATCACGAGGACGACCGCATTGAGACCTTCCTCATGCAGTGGATGCGCGGCTCCGGTCCGGACGGCTTGGCCGCCTTCCCGAAGACCCGCGAACTCGTGATTCCGAAGCTTCTGCTCGTTCGTCCGTGGAGCACCGTGCTTCGCGCTGACATCGACCGCTATGCAAGGAGCGTGAAGCTCAACTACGTCGAGGACGAGTCCAACAAGAGCCCGAAGTATCTTCGCAACCGCATTCGCCGCGAGGTGGTGCCCCTTCTCGACAAGATCCGTCCGGGATTCAGGCAGGCGGCCGCCCGCGCCGTGTCCCTTACGGCCGAAGCAGCGGAAGTGCTCCGCTCGGTGGCGCAGGACGATCTTGCGCGATGCCGCGATGCGGCCAACCCGCATGCGCTTCGCGTTACGGCTCTTCTGAAGCTCATTCCCGCCCGGCAGGCCTGGTGCCTGCGCGCCTGGATGCAGGAGGAGGGAATGCAGCTCCCGAACCGCGCCCGCCTTGAGGAAGGCATGAGGCAGATTCGCCAGAGTCATGCCGATACGATGCTGACGCTTCAGGTTCGCTCGAAGGAAATGCGCCGATGGGGCGATCTGCTCGTCATTCGTGATGTGGCGCCGAAGAAGGCCGAACAGTCGCGCGATGCAAGGCTCAAGTGGGTTGAAGGCGACGTACTGCCGCTGCCCGGCTGGAACGGCTATCTGGAAGTCATTCCCTGCCTGCCAGGCGAATCCGGCGTAAGCGCGAAGCGCCTTCGCGAAGGCTCGCTCGAGGTTCGCGAACGCCGCGGCGCCGAAAAGATGAAGCTTTGGCCGAACCGTCCGACAAAGTACCTCAAGGAGCTCTTCTCCGAAGCCGGCGTTCCTGCCTTCGAACGCGCCGATCTGCCGCTCGTATGGCTCGACGGCGATCTGATCTTCACCGGCGCGCTCGGCATGGACATCCGCTTTTGCGACGAGATCGAGCCCGACGACATGCTCGTGCGCTTCGAGTTCAAGCCCGAGGCCAGCCTTCTGGGTGCCGCGTCCGAAAGGGCAAACCTCGCAGACAGGCCCGCATCGGAGCGTCGCGGCAGCCACTGAAGACGCATTCCTGCGATGAGCTTGACGAGTTTTTTGAGAAAAGTAGATTTTTTCGCTTCTTATCTGTAAAATCCATCTCTCAACCCAAGTCGGAAGTGTGGCAGAGTGGTTGAATGCACTGGTCTTGAAAACCAGCGAGGGGCAACCCTTCGTGAGTTCGAATCTCACCGCTTCCGCCAAAACAAATGTGCCGAAGGCGTTTCGAGTGGATTGAAGTAAATAAGCGACTTACTTTCCCGCGCTTTAGGACAAAAAGAGCCCCAAACCTGCGATTGACGAGGTCTGGGGCTTTTTCTTTGCTGAAGCGCCTCGGCGCGGGCTGAAAATGGTGCTCTATGGTTGAGGCGGCTGTTTCTCAAGGAGCTCGATACGCTTCTGTTCTTCGCGTTCGAGCTGCTTGATGCTCTTTTCGGGCGTCGGCAGATCTTCGGGCATCGTGCCGCCCAATCGCTTGATGGTTTCACGCACTTCGGCGCCTACGTTGAAGTGAGTTTTATTAGCTTCATTTTTGCCGATGATGTGTTCTCGACGAAGTTTGGCTTCGGTTTGCGTGGCGCGGAATAGGTTGGCTGCCAGTTCTTCATGGCCCATGTGATCCAGAATCTTCTGGCTCTTTTTCAGGCCTTTTCTCGCATGGATTTCCTGTTGTCCAAGACCTCCGTAGAGGCCTTTGTATCCATGATTCTGGAAGATCGCGTAATCCTTGGGATCGATAATTCCAGCGTCATGAGCGGCATCGCTCAACCGCTTGTTGTGCTCTTTCATTTCTCGACGAAGCAACAGGCGCTTATGATCTTCGTCCAGTTTGGTGAAAGCTTCCTCGTCCGCCAGTTCCTGACGACGGGTTTGAACTGCGAAGTAGGTTTGGCCGGCGGCAATGACGGACTTGCTGGGATCGCCATTCTGGACGATCAAGTAGCAGGCATAACGGGAGAGCAAAATGTCGTCGATTTCACGTTGAGCTCCTTTGCCTGCTTCGATCAATTTACCAACGCTGGTAAAATGATCGTCGACGCAAATTTTCATTGCTGCGCAAGCGGTTCTTGCTTTGTCGACAGCTGTTTGAAATCTTTGCCAACGGCTGTATCCCAAGAGCGGATAAAGTTCGCGTGCAAACCAATACTCCCTGCCGTCGTCGTCCAGATGGCGAATCGCGTCGAAGTTTGGCAGACCTGCCTGTTCATTGCTGTTTTGGGTATTGTCCATTCATCCTTCTCCGTAAAGGTCAACCGAGCCTCCAGGGCGTTGCAGTGCTCTGGAGTTTTTTATTGTACGACGCCTAAGAAAATGAGACACGGCTCGTGAATGCCTTTACGGGCGATAGGCTGGTTATTCGAGGATTGATATCTGGTTTGGCTTAAACGAGTCTTTGTAGAGATTATGCAAGCTGTTATTGGAACGTTGAGACCATGCCGGCTTTTTCATGCAGGCATTCGATGCCGTTATCAGGCGTTTCTGCAACATCCTGCCGGTCGTAACGTCTGAGACCGCTTCTTGACGTCGGTCGTTTTCCGTGCGAAAATCAAACTATCTCAGATCATCAATCGATAGACGTTGTCTAATTAAAAGGAGATGACATGACCAACAAGTTTTCCGGTACCGAAACCGAAAAGAATCTGCTTGCTGCATTTGCCGGTGAATCCCAGGCCCGCAACAAGTATTCCTACTTTGCCGGCGTAGCCCGCAAGGAAGGCTATCAGCAGATTGCCGAGCTTTTCGAAGAAACGGCCAACAACGAACGCCAGCACGCCAAGCTTTGGTTCAAGCATCTCGGCGGCATCGGCAGCACGGCTGAAAATCTGAAGGCTGCTGCGGAAGGCGAAAACTACGAATGGACCGACATGTACGAAGGCTTTGCCAAGACGGCCGAACGCGAGGGCTTCCCCGAGCTCGCCGCTCAGTTCCGTGCCGTGGGCGCCATCGAAAAGGCTCATGAAGAACGCTATCTGAAGCTCCTCAACAACATCGAAACCCAGAAGGTTTTCGAAAAGAGCGAGGAAGTCATGTGGCAGTGCCGCGAATGCGGCCATCTTGTCATCGGCAAGAAGGCTCCGGAAGTCTGCCCGGTCTGCGCCCACCCGCAGTCCTATCAGCAGGTTCGCGCTGAAAACTACTGATTCCCGGCAGGGCTGAAAGCCCGGCCCAAATAGATCGCCTGAGGCCTCGTCGGAATGTTGACGGGGCCTTTCATTTTGCCGTCATTCGATTCGCGCGCTGCCTTGCGGTCAGGCTTCTCGAGCGGTTCCGGCTTTTTCGATAAAGGCGAGGATCAGCTGCCAGAGCGGCAGGAACCAGAGATAGAAGGCGGCGAGCACGCAGGCCGCAGGAGCGCCCACGGAGGCGACCGGCACGGCGCCGGCGATGGACCAGGGAATGAGAGGCGCGATGACGATGACGGTGTTTTCAAGGTCGATGGCCATCTTCTGGCGATCCGGGCGGACCTCGTCGCAGAGCTGGCTGGTCAGCATGACGGGCAGCGCCTGATTGCACGCGATGCAGCAGGTCACAATGGCCGTCGAGAGGACTGCGCCGAAGGGCGTGATGCGCGCGGCGACTTTTGGCAGAAGCCCCTTGAGGCGGGTGACAAGGCCCGTGCCTTCAAGCAGGCCGGAGTAGGTCGAGGAAATGAGGATGATGGCGCAGACGGAAAGCATCGAGACGAGGCCGCCGCCCGCGAGCATTTTGGCGAGATCCGCATTCTGAGGCGCGTACCCGAAGACAAGCGTTTCGCCGATTGTCTGCCAGGACATGTCCTGCACGAAGGCGCAGAGAAGAACGGCGGTCAGGGTGCTCGCGATCATCGTGAGGCGGATCGAGAACTTCATGAAGATGAGCGCGAGGAGCACGACGGCGGGCAGATAGGTCGTCCAGTCGAGCGAGAAGGCTACGCGGAAGATGCTCGTGACGTCGACGGTCGCAGCGCGCCCCGGATTCAGGAGCCCGATGCCCGCATAGACGGCGCAGGCGGTCAGAAGCGGGACAAGCCCCGTCTTTACCATGAGCCTGAGGTTCGTGTAGAGATTGGTCTTGGTGACGACGGCGACAAGCGCGGCGCTCGTCGAGACGGGCGAGCATCGGTCGCCCATGAAGACGCCTGCAAGAATGGCGCCGCCCGATAGGAACGGATCCACGCCCATGGCGTCGAGCATCGTGGCGGTGATGACGCCCATGGTGGCGACCGTCCCGAAGGCCGTGCCCGTGAGCGTGGAGAGAAGGCCGTTGAGAAGGAATGCGGCGAGGAGGCCCCATTCCGGCGTGACGAAGCCGGCGGCATCCGTCACGAGCCGGGCGATCGTGCCCGAGGCGCGCCAGGAGCCCGTGAGCATGCCGATGAGCGCCATGACGATCGCGATGCCCATGATGGTTTTCACGCCCTTCGAGGCCATTCGCACGAGCGATTTCAGGTCGTGCCCGCGAAAGAGCCCGTATCCGGAAAAGAGAAAAAAGCCTGCGATGAGCGCCCAGATGACCGTGTGGCCGGTAAGCGCGCAGGAGAGAATGGCGGCGGCAAAAAGTCCGAGAACGATGCCTTCAAGCATGATGAGGATGGTAGTTGGAAAAAACCGGCCCGAACGCGGGATGCGCCGGGCCGTGGAATCGAAATCGAATTGTGCCAAAAACGGAAGGATTTGCCAATATCCCCTGCGGGAGCGCCGAATGTCAGATTGTGACCGTCTTCCAGTCGTAGCCGAGCGCGGGCAGGAAGCGCCCGGTCAGATCGGCCGTGGCAAGCTTGAGGCTGCAGTCGTTCGAACACGGGTGGCAGTCGATGAAGGGGGTGTTCAGCACGTCTGCGTCAATGAGGAGCTGAACCTTGTGATCGGTGTCGTAGAGGAGGCCGAGCACGCTCACGGCGCCGGCAAAGGTGTTGAGGATGCTTTTGAGATCCTCGTCCGTCGCGAAGCTCAGGTGTCCGCTTTCGATCTGCTTCGCAAGGTCTTTCGACTGAAGCTTTTTGTCGGCGGGCAGCATCAGAAGGTAGAAGGCGCGCTTCGTCTTCAAAAAGAGCGACTTGCAGCACAGGGCGCCCTGCTGCTCGGCAATGAGCTTGCCTTCGGCAACCGTGAGAATAGGCTGATGCTCGAGCGCATGGTAGGGAATCCCCATCTGCTCGAGCCGGGCCATGACGTCCTGCTTGACGGTTTCGTTCGGCATGATGATTGTCCTGAAGTTAGAGGAAGGGCTTGGCGGTGTTCCAGAGCACCCAGCAGGCGAGGAGCATGAAGATGACGGCGCTCGCCTTGTTCATGAGCCTGGGGCCGCTGCCTCGCGCGAGGAAGACGCGCATGCGGTCTGCGATGAGAGCGTAGAAGACCATGCAGGCGAAGACCATCAGCACGTAGACGGCGATCATGAGGGCGACCTGCGGCACGTAGGCGATTTCCGGATCGATGAACTGCGGCATGATGGAGACGCAGAAGATCATCGGCTGCGGATTGGTGATGGCGAGGATGAAGCACTTGGAGAAGAGGCCCTCGTCCGCGTTGGCGGGGACCTTGACGCCCGGCGCGTCGATCACGATCTTGGGCGGAATCTTGCGCCAGGTCTTGATGGCGAGCCAGATGAGAAAGCCTGCGCCCAGGAGCTTGATGGCCGCAAAGAGCATGGGGCTTGAGGCGACGACGACGCCGACGCCCGACATGCCGGCGATGAAGAGCAGGCCGATGCCGGCCGCCGTTCCGAAGGCGCCCGCCATGGTGCGGCGCCACCCGTATTCGGCGGCTAGCGTGATGATCATGACCACGCCGAGCCCCGGCGTCAGAATGTTGGCGAGGCTCGTGATGAGAAAGAGCGCAAAGAGGCTCGACATGGCTGATGCTCCCCAATTAGCGGAAGGCGGCTTCGTAGACGGCGAGCGTGTCTTCAAAGGTGAAGTAGTTCGCGTCCTGTTCGAAGGCGTGGAAGCCGGCGGAGCGGCAGACTTCGGTCATGGCGGGGAGCTCCTCGCGGGTGATGCCCCAGCTGCTCATCTTGAGGTCCTGCATGCCGCAGTCGTGAATGAGCTGCTGGAGGGCGCGCAGGAAGTCGGACGGCTGGACGGCGCCTTCGATGCCCATGGCTCTGGCAAGCGCCACGAAGCGGTCGGACTGGGCGCCGACGGAGATCATGTGGCCGAAGTAGGCCATGGAGAGCATGATGAGGCCGGCGCCGTGCGGAAGTTCCGGATGGAAGGCGGAGAGCGCATGCTCCATGGCGTGCTGGCTCGTGAGGCGGGTCGTCGTCATGACGAAGCCGCCCATCGTGTTGGCGAAGGCGACGTGTTCGCGGGCCTCGATGCTCGAACCGTCGGCAACGGCCTTCGGAAGCCACTTGGCAAGATGGCGGACGGCTTCAAGGGCGTACATGTCGCTCAGGAAGTTCGGGCGCTTGCCGACGTAGCCTTCGACGGCGTGGAAGAGCGCGTCGAAGCCCTGATAGGCGGTGAGGGCGGGCGGAACGGAGAGCATCAGCTCGGGGTCGACGATCGCAAGCTTCGGGAAGCAGCCCGGGTGTCCGATGCCGACCTTTTCCTTCGTTTCCGGATTGGTGATGACGCCGCCGGCGTCGACTTCGCTGCCCGTGCCCGCGGTCGTGGTGATCGCGACGAGCGGGAGCGGATCGTGCTCAAAGGCCTTGCGGCCGCCCGTGCCGCTCTGGACGTAGTCCCAGAGCTGGCCCGGATTTGCGGCCATGAGGCCGGAGACCTTGGCGCAGTCCATGACGGAGCCGCCGCCGAGCGCGACGAGGAAGTCGCATCCTTCGGCCTTCATGCGCCCGGCCACCTTCATGACGGTGCCGACCGTCGGGTTGGGTTCGACGACGCCCATGTGCACGACGGGAATGCCGCGCTCCTCAAGCATGGCGGTCACGCGGGCAAGGGCGCCGATGCGCTCCATCGCGC
>CAKQKT010000049.1 GCA_934249275.1 uncultured Sutterella sp.
ACGCGCTTTTGGTTAGTTTCTATGCTGGGGCTTGCGGCACGGGGAACCCTAATTTCCCCAAAAGTCCAGAAGAGCCGAAAAAAAGGCTGCCGGCATTTGCATGCCGCAGCCTTTTTTTTGTGTTCCTCCGGGGATCGTTGAACCGGAGTTCTTCGATCCCCGCGGATCAGCTACGTTCAGAATTACTTCTGTTCGAGCTTGGCCTTGAGGAGAGCGCCGAGGTTGGTCGTGCCGGCGGCAGCCGTAGCATCGGCGTTGAGGCGATCGAGAGCGTCACGAGCTTCAGCAGCGTCCTTCGCACGGATGGAGAGCTGGATGGAGCGGTTCTTGCGGTCGATGTTCGTGATGAGAGCTTCGACTTCGTCGCCAGCGGCGAGACGCGTCGTGGCGTCTTCAACGCGGTCGGCGGAGATTTCAGCAGCGCGGAGGTAGCCTTCGACGTCGTTGCCGAGGTCGATGACGGCGCCCTTGGCGTCAACGGACTTCACCGTACCCTTGACGAGCGTGTTCTTGTCATGGGTGGAAGCGAAGTTTGAGAACGGATCGCCGCCCATCTGCTTGATGCCGAGGGAGATGCGTTCGCGTTCCGTATCGATGGCGAGAACGACAGCTTCGAGTTCGTCACCCTTCTTGTACTTGCGGACGGCTTCTTCACCGGATTCGTTCCAGGAAAGGTCGGAGAGGTGGACGAGACCGTCAATGCCGCCCGGGAGGCCGATGAACACACCGAAGTCGGTGATGGACTTGATCTGGCCGGAGACCTTGTCGCCCTTCTTGTGGGACTGGGCGAAGTCTTCCCACGGATTCGGCTTGCACTGTTTCATGCCGAGGGAGATGCGGCGGCGTTCTTCGTCGATGTCGAGAACCATGACTTCGACTTCATCGCCGAGCGTGACAACCTTGCGCGGGTCAACGTTCTTGTTCGTCCAATCCATTTCGGAGACGTGAACGAGACCTTCGATGCCGGCTTCGACTTCAACGAAGGCACCGTAGTCGGTGATGTTCGTGACCTTGCCGAAGAGACGGGTGCCCTGCGGGTAGCGGCGGGAGATGCCAACCCACGGATCTTCGCCGAGCTGCTTCAGGCCGAGGGAAACGCGGTTCTTGTCCTGGTCGAACTTGAGAACCTTGGCTTCGAGTTCCTGACCAACCTGAACGACTTCGCTCGGGTGGCGGACGCGGCGCCAGGCCAGGTCGGTGATGTGGAGGAGACCGTCGATGCCGCCGAGGTCAACGAAAGCACCGTAGTCGGTGATGTTCTTGACGATGCCCTTGACGATGGCGCCTTCCTTGAGCGTTTCAAGGAGCTTGGCGCGTTCTTCGCCCATGTTGGCTTCAACAACAGCGCGACGGGAAACGACGACGTTGTTGCGCTTGCGATCGAGCTTGATAACCTTGAATTCGAAGGTCTTGCCTTCGTACGGCGTCGTGTCCTTGACCGGACGGGTGTCCACGAGGGAGCCCGGGAGGAAGGCGCGGATGCCGTTGGTCATGACGGTGAGACCGCCCTTGACCTTGCCCGTAACCGTACCGGTGACGAGTTCACCGGATTCGAGAGCCTGTTCGAGGTTCATCCAGGCGGCGAGGCGCTTGGCCTTGTCGCGGCTGAGGATCGTGTCGCCGTAGCCGTTTTCGACGGATTCGATGGCGACGGAGATGAAGTCGCCCGGCTGGACGGTCACTTCACCACGGTCATCCTTGAACTCTTCGATAGGCACATAGGCTTCGCTCTTGAGGCCGGCGTTGACGACGACGAAGTTGTAGTCGACGCGGACGACTTCAGCGGTGATGACTTCACCCTGACGCATTTCCTGGTGAGCGAGGCTTTCGGCAAAAAGCTCAGCGAAGGATTCGGGCTTGTTGGTTTCGATGGTCATTGTTTGAAATAAAAATACACACCCGCGGCAGAAAGCTTTGGGCGGAGTTGATAAAAAGGCAAACCGCTCGAAAGCGGTCTGCGGGAAAAAGTGAGCGTTTATTCTACGACAACTTTTTGGTTTCGTCCCACCACTCGAGGACTTTTTTTACGACTTCATCAATACCCATGTCGGAGGTATCAAGAATTCGTGCATCCTCGGCAGGCTTGAGCGGCGCAGTGGCTCGCTGGCTGTCGCGGCGGTCGCGCTCCTCAAGATCAGCGGTGAGCGCTTCGAGGTCGGCCGTTTCGCCGCGCCCCAGAAGCTGGCGGTATCTGCGCTCGGCGCGCACTCTGGCCGTCGCTGTCATGAAAATCTTGAGCGGCGCGTCGGGAAACACCACCGTGCCCATGTCACGGCCGTCCGCCACAAGACCCGGCAGACGGGCGGCATTTTTCTGCAATTCAAAAAGTGCGGCACGAACGCCCGGCACCACGGCCACGCGGCTCGTGGCCGCGCTCACTTCCTCGGCGCGGATGGCGGTCGTCACATCGCGGCCGTCAAGCATGATGCGGCCGCCTTCGAAAACGGGTGCGAGCTTTTCCGCAGCGGCCGTGAGAGCGTCCGCATCATCAAGATCGATCTCCTTCGAAAGGGCGTTGAGCGTCGCGATGCGGTAGAGCGCGCCGCTGTCAAGATAGTGGAAGCCGAGCGCATCGGCGACACGGGCTGCAATCGTGCCCTTGCCGCTGGCGGCCGGGCCGTCAAGCGTAATAACCGGAATGCTGTCTGTCATGAAATCTCTCATCTGTTGCCGCACCGCACGGGACAAACCGTGCGGATTGAAGGCATCAGTCTACAACAGGGTAGGATCCGAGGAGGCGCCACTGCTCGGCGCGGGTCTCCATGGCCCGGAGCGCATCACGAACGGCGGGAGTTTCAATCGCTCCCTCCACATCGATGAAGAAGTTGTAATCCCAGAAGCCGTTGCGGGCAGGACGGCTCTCAATGCGAACCATCTGCACGCCATTCTCAGCAAGCGGAACCATCATTCGATAAAGCGACCCAGGCACATTCGGCACGGAAAAGACGATGCTCGTCTTGAAGGGCCTTTCTCCGACAAGCAGCTTCTCAGGCTCTCGCGCCATCACAAGAAACCGCGTGCGATTGCCTTCGCCGTCCTGAATGCTCTCCGCGGCAACGCGAAGTCCATAAATATCGGCAGCCACGATTGCCGCAATGCCGGCAGCACCCCGCTCGAGCGAGGCTCTGCGCGCGCCTTCGGCATTGGATGACACGGGAATCCGTTCGGCGTCGGGCACATGGCGCGACAGCCAGCCTCGGCACTGCGCAAGCGCCTGAGCATGCGCATAGACCCTTTTGACGTCCGCCAAACTCTGCTCAAGAGTCAGGAGATTGTGAACAACCGGCACGGAAACTTCGCCAACGATGACAAGCCGGCGCTCAAGCAGAAGATCAAGCGCATGGGTAACCGTGCCGTTGGTGTTGTTCTCAATTGCAATAACGCCGTAGCGAACCTCTCCGCTGTCGACCGCATCAAGAACAGCATCGAAGTTCGGCTCCGCAACCGCCTTGACGCCAGATCCGAAGAAGGCTCTTACCGCCTGCTCGGAAAAAGTGCCGGCGGGCCCAAGAAAGGCAACCGCTGCGTCAGTGAAGCTTGCCATGGCGTCCGGCGAAGTCGCGCATGAATTCGGTAAGCTTCACCACGCCTTCCATCGGCATCACGTTGTAGAGCGATGCACGCAGGCCGCCCACGGAGCGATGGCCTGCAAGATTCGTCATGCCGGCGGCCTCAGCCTCCTGCACAAAGAGCGGCGTGAGCTCCTCGTCGGCAAGAGTGAAGACGACGTTCATGCGGCTGCGAGCCTCGGGCGCAATGCGGCTGATATAGAAGTCGCCCATGCTGTCGATGGTGTCGTAGAGAAGCTTGGAGCGCTCCTTGGCTCGGCGGTCCATTTCGACAACGCCGCCCTGCTCTTCTACCCAGCGGGCCATCAGCATGGCAGTATAGAACTGCAGCACCGGCGGCGTATTCTGCAGGCTGTTGTTCTTCGCATAGACGCTCCAGTCAAGCATCTGCGGAACCGTTTCCGCAGCACAGCCGAGCTGGTCGCGGCGAACGATCACGCAGGCAAGGCCGGCAGTGCCGAAATTCTTCTGAACGCCAGCCCAGATCGCCGCATAGCGGGTCCAGTCGATCGGACGGCTCATGAAGTTGCTCGACATGTCGGACACAAAGAGAGCGTCATTGTCGTCAACCATGGGGAGGCCGGTGAATTCGGTTCCGTCTACCGTCTCGTTGTCGCAGAAGTAAACATATTCCACGTCGCCCGGTACATGAATGACGTTCGTCGGAAGCTCGCGATTGTTGCCGGCCCAAAGGGTCGTTTCGCGGGAAACGCGGCGACATTCCTCGCTCGCCATGCGAGACCAGGTGCCCGTCACGACATAGCCGCCGCGGCAGCCCTGAGTGACCAGATTGAGCGGCACCATCGCAAACTGAGTCTTGCCGCCGCCCGGACAGAAGAAGATTTCAAATTCGTCCGGCACGGCCAGAAGCGACTTTACACGGCTCTTGAGCTCAAGAAGAATCGCCTCGAAGGCCGGCTTGCGATGCATCATTTCAAGGATGGAGTAGCCGTGGCCCTCGTAGTCGATGACCGCCTCGGAAATGTTTTTGAGAACAGATTCCGGCAGCATGCTCGGACCGGCCGCGAAATTAAAGGGACGCCCCATAACTATCTCCAAACTAAAGAAGACATACAAACAATAAAAAAGGATGCGCCGCATTTTTGCAGCGCATCCTTTTATCTTAATCGATCCCGTCGGCACTTGCCGACGGCAGAATCAAGCATCACTTTTGATCCTGATCATCTCCGTCCAAATCGTCGCCAGCATCGGCCTCGGATTCCAAAACCTCGCTTTCGTCATCGACCGGATCCTCGTCGACCTGCAGATCCTCGTCGGAAACCTCGATATTGAGCTTTTCGAGCTCGTCATCGCTGCTCTTGACCTCGACACGGCGAACCGATGCGAGCGTATCGTCTCCCGGATTGATGAGGCGCACGCCCATGGCGGCGCGGTTCACGACGCTGACGTCGCCCGCACTCGTGCGAACAACCTTGCCGCCCGTCGTGAGCATCATGATTTCGTCGTCGGGATCGGTGAGGACGGCGGAGACCATGCGTCCGTTTCGCGTCTTCGTAGAGATGGCGATCACGCCGCGGATGCCTCTGCTCTTGCGCGGATATTCTCCGACAGGAGTGCGCTTGCCGTAACCATGTTCGGTTGCCGCCAGAACAAACTTCTCCTCATCGCGCGTGACGATCAGGGAGATCACGGACTGGCCCTCGTCAAGGCGCATGCCTCGAACGCCGTGAGCCTGACGGCCCATCGGACGAAGAGCGCTTTCCGAGAAGCGGACGCACTTGCCGGCGTCGCTGAAGAGCATGATATCTTCGCCGCCGTCGGAAACAGCCACGCCGACAAGCATTTCACCCTCTTCAAGCGTCGTCGCAATGATGCCCTTGAGTCGAGCGTTTCTGAAGGCCGAAAGCGGCGTCTTCTTGATTGTGCCGCGATTCGTAGCCATCACGATGTAGTGCTCGTCGTCAAACCCCTGAATCGGCAGCATGAAGGAGATCTGCTCTTCCTCCTCAAGCGGAAGCAGGTTGACGATCGGACGACCGCGCGTATTGGACTTGCCTTCAGGCAGTTCAAAGACGTCGATCGGATATACACGCCCCGCGGTGGAGAAGCACATGATCACATCATGCGTATTGGCGATGAAGAGTTCTGCGACTTCGTCGTCCTTCGTCATCTCCTGAACCTTTCGGCCCTTGCCGCCGCGCGTCTGAGCGTCGTAGTCGGCGAGATCCTGGCTCTTGATGTAGCCGCCGCGCGAGAGCGTGACAACCATGTCGCGGCGCGGGATGAGATCGCGCTTGTTGAAATTCGGATCGCCCATGAGGTCGATCGTCGAGCGGCGCTCGTCGCCATACTCTTCGCGAATGTGCTCGAGCTCTTCCCCGATGATTGCATTGACGCGTTCGGGACGGGCAAGAATGTCAAGGCAATCGGAAATATTGGCCATCATCGCAGCGTAGTCGGCGCGAACCTTGTCCTGTTCGAGACCGGTCAGTCTGCGCAAGCTCATCGCGAGAATGTTGTCGATCTGGGCGCGGGTCAGATAGTAGAGGCCGTCGGACTGAATGCCGCGGGCGGGATCCATGTCCGCAGGATAGTAGCGGTGCATGTCCTCGATGCTGCGGCTCGCAAGTTCCTGAGCCATGGCCGTGGGCCAGCCGCGGCCATAAAGCTCGTCGGCGGCTTCGGCCGGCGTCTTGGCATTGCGGATGATGCGGATGAATTCGTCCAGATTCGAGAGCGCAACGGTCTGACCTTCGAGCAAATGGCCCTGAGCGCGGTACTTGCCCAGACGGAAGACCGTGCGGCGCGTCACCACTTCGCGGCGGTGAGACAGGAAATGCACGATCATCTGCTGCAGATTGAGCAGCGTCGGCTGGCCATCCACGAGGGCGACCATGTTCATCCCGAAGCTCTCCTGCATCTGCGTCATCTTGAATAGATTGTTGAGAACGACCTCGGGCATGGCGCCCTGCTTGAGATCGATGCAGATGCGAATGTCCTTCGAGGACTCGTCGCGCATTTCGGCGATGCCCTCGATCTTCTTGTCACGCATGAGTTCGTGCATCTTCTCGTACATGACGCGCTTGTTGACCATGTACGGGATCTCGTCAACGACGATGCGAACGCGGTCTCGTCCGAAGTCTTCAAGATGCGTGCGGGCGCGCATGACAACACGGCCGCGGCCAGTGCGATAGCCCTGATGAACGTCGGAGATGCCGAAAATGATGCCGCCGGTCGGGAAGTCCGGAGCAGGCATCAGGCGAATGAGATCCTCAATCGAACAATCCGGATTGCGAAGCTGGTGCAGGCAGGCGTCAACCGTCTCGTTCAGATTGTGAGGCGGGATGTTGGTGGCCATGCCCACGGCAATGCCGGAGGAACCGTTGATCAGAAGCTGCGGCAGGCGCGTCGGCAGGACGACCGGCTCCTTTTCAGAATTGTCGAAGTTCGGAACAAAATCGACCGTATCCTCGTTGATGTCGGCAAGCATCTCGCCGGCGATCTTCTCAAGGCGCACTTCCGTATAACGCATGGCGGCGGGACTGTCGCCGTCGATCGAACCGAAATTGCCCTGGCCGTACACAAGCGGATAGCGCAGGGAGAAAGGCTGAGCCATTCGAACGATCGTCATGTATGCGGCGGAGTCACCATGCGGATGGTACTTACCGAGCACTTCACCCACAACGCGCGCGGCCTTCTTGGTCGGGTTGTTGTGAGTGTTCTTGATCTCGTTCATGGCATGAAGCACGCGGCGATGCACCGGCTTCAAGCCGTCGCGCACATCGGGAAGCGCGCGGCCGACGATCACGCTCATGGCGTAGTCGAGATAGGAGCGCTTCATTTCCGATTCAAGCGAAATCGGAAGGAGCTCATGTGCGACGCTCAGGGCGGATCCCTGAAGCGGAGCATCGTCTTCCGCATTCTCTGCGGCTTCCGTGCCCTGCACCTGCGGCTCTTCCTTATTGTCTTTTTCGTCCATGCCGTTCATTCCTCTGGGTAAAGCCGTGCTACTCGTCTCGAACGAGGCCGGCCAACTCTTCTAAAGCTGTGACCGATGCGCCGAGGGTTTCGAAACCCTGTCGCGGCGACCGTTCTGCAGCCGCCCTTTCCTGTGCGCCCACATCGGTCTAAACAATCTATTTTAGCAGTTATTGTTCCGATCAAACCCGAATACAATTGACTGAGGTTCGGCCCGGCGACGGAGCTTTTCACTTGTTCAAACCCCGTCACGCCGTGCCTTTTTTGAGTCTTCACGCACGAGGTTGCGCATGACCGCCGACATGCTCATCGAGGCCCGCTGGGTCATTCCCGTCATTCCCCGGAACACCATTCTGGAACACCACACGGTCGTCATCTCCGAAGGACGCATCACCGACATTCTCCCGACCGAAGCCGCGCGCAAGCGTTATGAAGGCCTCGAAGCCATAACGACGAGCCTTCCCGGCAGCGTCCTCATGCCCGGACTGGTCAACCTTCATACTCACGCCGCCATGAACCTGCTTCGCGGAAGGGGAGCGGACCTTCCCCTCATGGACTGGCTCACGCAGGAGATCTGGCCTGCAGAAGGCCGCCTCATGAGCTCCGAATTTGTTCACGACGGCAGTCTGCTGGCCGGTCTTGAGATGGCGCGCGTCGGCGTCACCTGCTGCTCGGATCTCTACTTCTTCCCCGACGCGGCAGCCGCAGGCCTTCGAGAAGCCGGCCTTCGCTGCGCAACCTCCGGCATCGTCATCGGCTTTCCCTCCGCCTGGGCCGCCGGCGACGACGAATACTTTAAAAAATGCGAGGAACTCATAGAACGCTACTCAACGGATCCGTTCGTACGCGTGACCATCGGCCCTCACGCTCCCTATACGGTAAGCGACGCCTCGCTCGCACGCTGCGCCGAACTTAGCGAACGACATAACCTGCCCGTGCACATTCACGTCAACGAAACCGCCGGCGAAGTAGAAAACTCCCTAAAAGAATACGGCGAACGCCCCGTCGCACGCCTCGCACGCCTGGGCCTTGTCAACGAACATCTCATCTCCGTTCACAGCGTTCACACAAACGATGACGACATCCGCATGCTCGCCAATGCACATGCGTCCGTCTGCCATTGCCCGTCATCCAACCTCAAGCTGGCCTCAGGCTTCGCCCCCGTTGCCAAGATGATGAGAGCCGGCATCAATCTCGGCATCGGCACCGACGGCGCAGCCAGCAACGACAAGCTTGACATGCTGGGCGAAACCCGCCTGGCCGCCATGCTCGCCAAAGCCGTCGACGGCAGCACCACCTGCGCGAAGGTCTTCGACATGCTCGAGGCAGCCACGCTCGGCGGTGCCAGAGCGTTGCACTGGGACAACGAAATCGGTTCGCTGGAGCTCAACAAGTCCGCCGACATGATCGCCGTCGATCTATCGAGTGTTGAAGCCGGTCCCGTGACGGACCCCGCCGCGCAGCTTCTCTATTCGGCAGGACGCGAGAACGTCATCCGCACCTGGGTCGCCGGCCGGCTCATTTCGGGCGACTCGGAAACCGATCGCAAACGCAGTGCCGGAGCAGGAACCGTTATGGACAAATGGAGAAGACGTCTTTAAGTGCAAATCCCCTCTGTCGGTGGAAATCGATGCAAAAATCTGACAAAATGGACTTAGTTATTTAGCCTTTTGGTTCTGCGGGATGGCAAAAAACGTCCTTTCATGACGTGTTCGGTGTATTCTGTTCGAGCTAACGGGCTAGACATCAGGGTGATCTGTTTGGAGCCGGCCTCATGTTGGTGACAAATCGTCCATCCCGTTTAAGCTTCCTGAATTTTTTGAGGATAACAACAATGAAGACTTCTCTGAAGATTGGCGGCCTCGTTGCCGCTATGATGCTGGCGGTGTCGGACGCTTCCTTCGCTGCCGACCAGGTCAGCCCCTATGTCCACTCTTCCGACGGCCAGATCGTCAAGAGCGGCTACGGCCTCTGCTGGCGCACCAGCTTCTGGACGCCCGCTCTCGCCGAAGCCAGCGGTGAAGGCTGCAAGTGCGATGCCGACGTTCTTCCGGCTGAAGCTTGCCAGCCGAAGCAGGTTGCTGCTCCGGTTGCTCCCGCCGCTGAAAAGGTGACGTTCTCCGCCGACATGCTCTTCAACTTCGACAAGTCCACCCTCAAGGATGAAGGCAAGGCCGTTCTCGACGACCTCGTCTCCCGCCTCGCCGGCGTTGACGTTGAAGTCATCCTTTCCACCGGCTACGCCGACCGTCTCGGCAAGGAAGCCTACAACGAAAAGCTTTCCGCCGCCCGTGCTGAATCCGTCAAGGCCTACCTCGTCTCCAAGGGCGTGGACGCCAACCTGATCCAGACCGAAGGCCGCGGCGAAGCCGATCCGGTTGTTGACTGCCCGAACCCCTCCGCCAAGGGCCAGGTCAAGAACTTCCGCGAACTCGTCCAGTGCCTCGCTCCGAACCGCCGCGCCGTGGTTGAAGTCGTCGGTACGCGTCAGTAATTTCTGACTTAAGTTCCGTGAGGGCGAGTTTTCAAACCGTCCTCGTCAAGCCCTCGAATGCAAAACGTTCGAGGGCTTTGTTTTTTGTCCGCCTCCCGCTCGCTCATGACCATCCGACTTTTTCTCTTCGACCTTGACGGCACTCTCGTCGATACGGCCCCCGATCTGGCCCTTGCCGTCAACATGGTTCGCACCGCACGCAGCATTCCTCCTCTTTCCGAAGAAGACCTTCGCCCCTACGCCAGCAAGGGAGCGCCAGGACTTCTGGGAAAGGCCATGGGCATCGACCGAAACGATTCCGAATTTCCTTCCCTCCGGAAGGAATTTCTCGACAACTACGCAGCGCACATGACGGACCGATCTCGGCCATTCGACGGAATCGAAGCCATGCTCGACGCTCTTCGCACCGCGGGCATCCGCACTGGCGTCGTCACCAACAAGGTCGAGCATCTGGCGATTCGCCTGACCGGAGACCTTGGACTCGGCACCAAGCTCGACATCGTGCTTGGAAGCGACTCCCCGGGATGCGCGATGAAGCCCGCGCCCGACTCGCTTCTCACCGCCGCACGGCAACTTGACATTCCGGTCACGGACATTCTGTATGCAGGCGACGACCCAAGAGACGTCGCGGCCGCTCATGCAGCAGGCATGCCCTGCGCAGCCTGCGCCTGGGGCTACGCACTTACGCCTCCCGAAACATGGAATGCGGATTTTGTTGCACAAACGCCGGCAGACATCTTCACCTGGGCCATGCAGCTCAACGGGCTTGCGGTATAATGGTCTTCCTTCATGCAGGGGGCGCCTTGGCTTCGACGGGGACGCGGACGCTGTATGGGGCATGTCGAGGTGCAGTCACCTCGTAAATCCGCTGCAAAAAATTAAACGCCAACAACAAGCGTTTCGCTCTCGCTGCTTAATGCGAGATGCTGCATCGGTTTGTCTCTGGGCCGGGTCGAGCAATCGACAGCAGTATCATTTGACAGAGTCTAGGATGTGCGAGCGTCGCCGGCGCGCTTCCGAAATCAAGGTGACTGGCTGGATGCCGGCCCGCCGCTTGGCAGGGCATCCGGTGAGATTCAAATCTTGCGGCTAAGCATGTAGACCCAACAGAAAAAGGTTTCCGGACGCGGGTTCAACTCCCGCCGCCTCCACCATATTTCAGGCCCCGGACGATCAATGATCGTCCGGGGCTTTTTCGCATACGAACTTCTAGACAGAAACAAAATGTCGAAATAACGTGCAATCTCCCGAGCGGCTTCGGGCAGAGCGTTTGACGCATCATTGCATCATCAATCCGATTCAGTCCTCCGGAACAGGCACCTATAATGTAAGAATGAGGGTGCCAATTCTAGGAGGGTAGGACATGGCCAACTTTTTCAAAATCACGGCAGGCGCCGCCATCGTCGCCACCGCTCTTTACGCAGCCGCCGGCTATGTTGCAGTGCCGACGATTGTCAAGTCGTCGCTCGATTCGTTCGGCAAGCAGCTCGGCCGAAGCGTCTCCGTCAGCAAGGTCGCCTTCAATCCCTGGACCTGGGAATTCACTCTCGAGGGACTCAAGGTCGCCGGCAAAAACAACAACCCTCCCCTTCTCTCGCTCGACAGACTCTTTGTCAATGCATCTGCGAAGACATTGGTTGAGTTTGCCCCAATCATTGATGAAGTGACCGTCGACGGGCTCAACTCCGTCGTCGCGCTTGACGACGAGGACATCCGCAAGCTCGTGAACGGCACCGGCGACTCTTCCTCCGGCACCTCCAAAGAACAGAAAACCGCCGGCAGCGGCAATCTTCCCTCCTTCGCCGTCTACAACATCAGCGTCAAGAACTCCTCCCTGCAGGTTCTCGATCGAGCGCGCGCGATCGACCAGTCCATCACTGAATTCAACCTTGAACTGCCCTTCGTGAGCACGCTTGCAAACTCCAAGAGCAGCCTCGTGACGCCGTCGCTTTCCATGAAGCTCAACGGCACGCCGATCTACGCCACAGGCAGCACGCAGCCTTTCGGCTCCACGCTCTCCGCACGCCTCAACCTGAAGGTCTCGAATCTTGATCTCGCACCGGTCTTCAAGCTTGTGCCCGATCTCAACACGCCGACTCTTACGCTTGAGAACGGCAGGCTCTCCACCGAAATCAACGTTGTCTTCCGCAATGCCACCGGCGGCAACCCAGGCAAGATGCTCGTCTCCGGCTCAATGAGCGTCAGCGACCTCTCAGCCGTACAACAGATCAGCAACCGCGTTCAGCCGCTAGCCTCCTTCAAAAAGGCTAGCCTTCAGCTCACCGAGCTTGATCTTCTTGACCATCAAGCCCACGTAGGCAGCATCGTCATTCAGGATCCCAAGGTCAACGTCGTCAATTCCGCCTCAGGCCTCAATCTTGAGCAGACTGCCAGCGGCTTCTCCTCCGGCAGCGACGCCACCACCGCCCCTGCAAGCAGCTCAGGCTCGGGCTCCGACTGGCACTGGCAGGTCGACTCCTTCCAGATCCGCAACGGAAGCGCCTCCTGGAATGACACAACCGTCAAGCCCGCCGCCAAGATCAGCGCCACGGCCTTCAACGCCAAGGTCACAGGTCTTACGAGCGAAAAGAATGCCAAGCCTGCCCGAGTTGAAGCCGGCGCCAACGTTCTTGGAGGCTCGCTTTCGCTTTCCGCCGACATTGTTCCGATGCCGCTTGCTGTCGACGCCACGCTCAAGGCCAGCGGACTTCAGGCCGCTCATCTGGCAACCTACATCAGGAACGCCACCGGTTTTGATGCCGCCGGCGCCACAAGCCTCAGTCTGAAGACTTCCGTCAATGGCAGCGACATCAAGGCCAGCGGCAGCGCATCGCTTGCAAATCTGCAGCTCAAGCAAGGCAAGTCAACGCTTGCTTCGGCCAAGGCCGCCTCCGTCAAGATCGGCAGCTTCGATCTGTCGAAACAGTCCGTCGCAGTTGACAGCATTCTGCTCGACACAGCCGTCGTCAATGCAGTCAAGACAAGCGACGGTCTCAATCTAGCCCCGGCTTCCAACAAATCCGGCCCAAAGACCGCTCAAAAGGCGGAAGAAAAGCCTGCAGTCAAGAAGGCTGAAAAGCCCTGGCAATGGAAGGTCGCCTCCGCTGAAGTGAAGAACTCCAAGCTCAACTTCCGCGACACGAGCGTAAAGCCCGCCGCCGCTCTTACAGTCTCGAACATCAATGCCTCGGCAAAGAACCTCTCAACGGCCGAAGGAGCCAAGAGCACTGTCAAGTTCTCGGCCAACACGGCAGAAGGCACGATGGCCGCAAACGGCACGATGGTTCTCTCGCCCATGACTGCCGATATTTCGACGACGATTTCGACCATCAACATGAAGGCGCTCTCCCCCGTCATGACGGCCTATGCCGGCATCGGCGCTCAAAGCGGAACGCTGGACAGCAAGGGCAAATTTGGGCTTGAAACCGTCAAGGACAAGCAGATTGCCAGCTGGACCGGCGACATCAGCATGGTGAAGTTCAACATGCTCAACGCCAAAGGCCGTTCCCTCATGACCTGGAACAATGCCGCACTCACCGGCCTCGAAGTAAAGACGACGGATCCGATCACCCTTCGCGTCACCAAGGCCGAAATCGACCAGCCGGGCACTCAGCAAACCAAGGCGGTTCGCCAGCTCTCCGGTCTTGCAAGCGTGCTCACGGGCAAGGACAAGTACGCCAAGAAGGCTGAAAAGTACCTTGGCGGAAGCATCATTCTCCACGACGTACGCTACGAGAACGGCCAGTTCTCCGCCAATGGCGTTGACGGGAATGCAGTTGCCGCCGCACTCCTGGCCAAATTGTCGAGCGCCATGAGCCCCAAACTTCAATAACCAATTGCCAAAGCGCAAAAGCCCGCAGACAACATTGATCTGCGGGCTTCCTTTTGGAGTTTTTTTTCACCAAACAAAAAAAGGCTCTTCTGGACTTTTGGGGAAATTAGGGTCCCCGTGCCGCAAGCCCCAGCATAGAAACTAACCAAAAGCGCGTTGGATCCTGTATCGTTGGAGTAGAAAAAACCA
>CAKQKT010000050.1 GCA_934249275.1 uncultured Sutterella sp.
GAGGAGAATTCCTCTTCCAACGCCAGACGCGCAAGCACAATCGTCAGATACACAAGTGTTCGATTCTCAAGGGCGGAGTTCGGAAGCTCAACCAGGCGCCGTTCCTTGTCCAGGGCTTCCGCCTATTCGACAAGGTGAAGTGCAAGGGACGAATCGGAATCATTTTCGGTCGCCGGTCCTCCGGTTCCTTCGACGTCAGAACGCTTGACGGTGTCCGGCTTTCCGCTGGCATCAGCTTAAAAAAACTAATGCTTGTTGCGAAGCGAACCACATTTTTAACTCAACTTAGAACGGAGGTCGGCGCTTCCTCCCCTTCCTAAAGGAAGAGATTTCCGCGCCGAATCATTATGAACATCGGATTGCTTGGATACGGAACCGTCGGCCGCACCGTGGCCGCGCTTCTGGACGAGCGTGACTGCGGCATCAGGATCCGGCACATCTTGCGCCGGCCCGGCCGGGCAGTCGGTCCCCTGATGACCGATTCGTTCGAGACCATCCTGAACGACCCCGAAGTCACGTGCATCGTCGAGGCCCTGTCGGGCCGCGACCCCGCTCTTGCCTACATCCGCGCTGCACTGACAGCCGGCAAGCACGTCGTCACATCCAACAAGGCCGCCGTGGCCGCCGATCTTCAGGGGCTTGCCGAGCTTGCCCGCGCCAACAACGTCTCGCTTCTCTTTGAAGCGAGCTGCGGAGGCGGCATGCACTGGATCGAGATGATCAAGAAGACGGCCCGCTTCGACGAAGTGACCGGCGTCTCGGGCATTCTCAACGGCACCTGCAACTACATGCTCGACCGCATGGAGCGCGACGGCCTCTCCTTTGAGGACGCGCTCTCCCGCGCCCAGGCCCTCGGCTACGCCGAAGCCGACCCGACGGCCGACGTTTCGGGCGCCGACGTCCGCAACAAGGCCATCATCTCCGCCTCGCTGGCCTACCGCACGCCCGTCATCGCCGGCATTCCGACGTCTGGCATCGTCGGCGTGACGCAGGAGATCCTCGAATCGGCGCGCGCCCGCGGCCGCAGCATCCGTCTGATGATGCTGAGCGAAAAGCGCGGCGGCCGATATGCCGTCGGCATCGTCCCGGTGCTCGTCCCCGCCGACTCGATTCCGGCCAACGTGCACGACAACCTGAATTTCGGCAGCATCACGGGCGACGTGGTGGGCACCCTCTCGATCGTCGGGCAGGGCGCAGGCGGCCGTCCGACGGCCGATGCTATGATTCAGGACCTGATTTCACTTAAGAACGGCGAAGCCGGCAGGCCGGTCATCGACCGCACCCTTGCGTACGACCCTTCGCTTCTTCGCGGCACGGGATACTTTACCGACGAAGTCGTCTCCGGCCGCACCCTCGCAGAACTGGTAGAGATCGCTCGCCAAAAACAATCCTTCCTTGCCTTTGAACCTCAGGCTTCGGAGTAAATCCAAAATGATCAAAATTACCAAATTCGGCGGCTCCAGCGTTGCCGACGCCGAACAATTCAAGAAAGTCAAGGCCATCATCGAAGCCGACCCCTCCCGCCGCTTCGTCGTGTCCTCCGCCTCCGGCAAACGCTTCAAGGGCGACAACAAGATCACCGACCTGCTCTATCTCTGCCAGGCCCACGTGACCTATCACGTCGACTACCTTCCGCTCTTCAACATGATTGCGGACCGCTTCCGCGGCATTCGCGACGATCTCGGCCTGACGGTCGACATCGAAACGGATCTGGCCAAGATGCGCGACAACCTTCCGGACATGTCCGTTGACGAAATCGTCAGCCGCGGCGAATACTTCACCTCCCGCCTGATGGCCGACTTCCTCGGCTTCCCGTTCGTCGACGCCACCGAAGTCGTCTGCATCAACTTCGACGGCTCCTTCAACTTCGACGAAACCGCCGAACGCCTCCAGGAAATCATCAAGAAGTACGACCGCTTCGTCATGCCGGGCTTCTACGGACGCCTTCCGGACGGCCACATCCGCGTCATGAGCCGCGGCGGCTCCGACATCTCGGGCTCCATCCTCGCGCGCTGCATCAAGGCCGACCTCTATGAAAACTGGACCGACGTCTCCGGCTTCCTGATGGCCGACCCGCGCATCGTCGAAAATCCCCGCACCATCGAGCAGATCACCTTCTCCGAACTGCGCGAGCTCTCCTACATGGGCGCGAGCGTCCTACACGAAGATGCCGTCTTCCCGCTTCGCGAACGCAACATTCCGATCCAGGTCCGCAACACGAACCGTCCGCAGGACGAGGGCACGATCGTTCGAGACAAGATCCCGGCCGATCCGAGCGCTCCGCTCGTCACCGGCATCGCCGGCAAGAAGGACTTCGTCTCCATCGAAATCTCGAAGAAGAACATGTCCAACCGCGTGGGCTTCGTGCGCGAGGTCCTCTCGGTTCTTGAACAGTACAACGTCTCGGTCGAACATCTGCCGTCCGGCATCGACAGCTTCTCCGTCGTCGTCGCCAACAAGGACGTGAAGCAGAACATCTATGAGATCATCGCCCGCATTCAGGAAACGATGAAGCCGGACTCCATCCGCCTCACCGAACCGTTCGCCCTGATCGCGACCGTGGGCCGCAACATGAACTCCCGCCCGGGCACCTCCGCCCGCCTCTTCACGGCGCTCGGCAATGCCGGCATCAACGTCCGCATGATTGCCCAGGGCAGCGCGGAGCTCAACATCATCGTCGGCGTCGAGAACAAGGACTTCGAACGCGCCGTCGCCGCCCTTTACGAAACCTTCTCTGCTGAAGCCACCGAAGTTCAGGCCCAGCAGTTTAAGAACGCTTGACAGGAGACTTCATCATGGCCAGCTACAAAGTCGGCATTCTCGGCGCAACCGGCGCCGTCGGTGAACAGATGCGAATCGTCCTCGCCGAACGCAAGTTTCCCATTTCCGAACTGCGCCTTTTCGGCAGCGCCCGCTCCGCAGGCAAGGTGATCAACTACGAAGGCAAGGACATCGTCGTCCAGGAAGCCAGCCTCGAAGCCTTCAAGGGCCTCGACCTCCTTCTCGGCGCCGCCGACAATCCCGTCGCCAAGCAGTTCCTTCCCGACGCCGCCAAAATGGGCATCCACGTCGTGGACAACTCCAGCGCCTTCCGCCTTGACCCGGACATTCCGCTCGTCATTCCCGAAGTGAACCCGGAAGACGTCAAGCTCTCCAAGGGCCTCATCGCCAACCCGAACTGCGCGACCATCATCGGCCTCACCGCCGTGAACGCCCTTCACCGCTACGCCAAAATCCGCCGCATGGTGGTCTCCACCTATCAGGCGGTCTCCGGCGCCGGCAAGGCCGGCATCGACGCCCTTGAGGCCGAAGTCAAGGCCGCCGACGGCAAGCGCGCCGAAGGCTCCTGCTTCCCCTATCCGATCGCCTACAACCTGATCCCGCAGATCGGCGGCTTCAACGACCTGGGCTACACCTCGGAAGAAATGAAGATGCAGAACGAAGGCCGCAAGATGCTGCACGACGACTCGATCCGATTCGCCTGCACCTGCGTCCGCGTCCCGATCATCCGTTCCCACTCCGAAGCCATCACGATCGAGTTTGAAAAGGACATCACGCCCGAAAAGGCCCGCGAGCTTCTCGCGGACGCGCCGGGCGTCGTGCTCTGGGACGAGCCCGAAAACGCCAAGTTCCCGATGCCGCTTCTTACGAGCGACCAGGACCTCGTCTATGTGGGCCGCGTCCGCCGCGACCTCTCCGCCGACGAAGCCTCGTACAACCGCTCGCTCACGCTCTTCTGCTGCGCCGACCAGATCCGAAAGGGCGCTGCGACGAACGCCGTCCAGATCTCCGAACTCGTCTTCGGCCTCAAGTAATGAGGTTCCGAGCAGGACGGCTTCCGCCGCCCTGCGCATGAATCAAGCCTCACGCCAAGTGTGGCAGATGCATTTTCGAGCTTTCCGAAAATGCATCTGCGCCGCAATTTTTTTTTGCACTTTACGTCGAAACAAAGTCGATCTCGAACAATGAGTTCAAGGCATCAAGGAAAACCCGTACCGGCGGCGCAACCGGAGCGCCTCGCTTGCGAATGAGGTACGGCACCGCCTGAAGGGAGGGCGTCAACGGAATGAAGCGCACGCCTTCATCCGATCCGGCCAGTCCTTCAAAGGTCAGAAGAACGCCGATTCCGGCCTTCATCATCTGCCGGCCGGACGTCACCAGGTTGTAGCTCGCCGCGACGTCCAGTTGGTCAACTTCGCAGCCATACCAGCCTTCGAACACACGGTTCTCCCACATCTGGCTGCTGACGATCAAATGCTGCCAGCGAAGATCTTCGGGCACAATGCCCGCCTTTCCGGCCAGGGGATGATCATCACGCACGAGAACGCCCCACTTTTCATCCCACGGCAGGCGCCGATGAGCATACGGCGTCACGTTGAACGGCTCGAAAACGAGCCCCAGATCGCACAGCCCGAGGTCAACCCGCCGGGCCACCTCCTCGCCGTTCGCGCTGTGAACATGAAATCGAATTCCGGGACATTCATCCCGCACGCGGGCCATGACGGCCGCAATCTTGTCCATGTGCACCGTTTCACCGGCCGCTAGGTGAACGTCGCCCGTCACGCCGACCTCCGTCTCCGGTCTCGAAAGCTCGCGCTGTGTTTGATCAACCAAATCCGTGATCTCAGACGCACGCTTGAGAAGGGCTTCGCCCTTGGGCGTCAGGGCGACGCCGCGCGCCGAACGAATGAACAGCGCTCCGCCGAGCTCCTCCTCCAACGCCTTGATGGTGCGCGTAATGTTGGGCTGCGTGTGATGCAGAACCTCTGCGGCACCCATGAAGCTTTTTTCACGAGCAACGGCTAGAAAAAATCTTAAGGAACGTAGATCCATACCCAAAATCATGCCTTTTTGTTATACCAAGACAAGAATAATAAGTATTTGAAATACAAATGGTCAACTCCTAACATGAGCTTGTTCAAAACATGCTTTTCGGAGTTATCATGAACCGACGCACTTTCATTTCCGCCTCCTCGCTGGGCCTCATGGCATCAGGCGCACTTGCCGAAACGGCCCCCTCCTCCGCCGCCCGGAACCTCTCGCTTGCGAACGAATGGGACAAGGTCTTTCCTGCCGATCCCGCGGTTTCACATCGCAAGATCGTCTTCAAAAATCGCTTCGGGATTCTGCTTGCCGCCGACCTCTACAAGCCTGTGAACGCCGCAGGCAGGCTTCCGGCCATCGCGGTCTCGGGTCCCTTCGGCGCCGTCAAGGAACAGTCCTCCGGTCTCTATGCCCAGCGCATCGCCGCAGCCGGATTCCTGACGATCGCATTTGATCCGTCCTTTACCGGCGAAAGCGGCGGCGAGCCCCGCCACATTGCTAGTCCCGATCTCTGCACCGAAGACTTCAGCGCGGCCGTCGACTATCTGGTCACCAGCAACGAAGTGGATGCCGATCACGTCGGCATTCTCGGCATCTGCGGATGGGGCGGCTTTGCGCTCAATGCCGCAGCCGTCGACACCCGAATCAAGGCAACAGTGGCAAGCACCATGTACAACATAAGCCGCGTCACCGCCAACGGCTACTTTGATCAGAACGACAATGCCGAGTCCCGTCACAAGCTTCGTGAAGCCCTTAATGCTCAACGCACTCAGGACTACCGCAACGGCGAGTACGCGCGCACCGTGATGAATCCCGAACCGGCCCCGGATGCGCCGCAGTTCATGAAGGACTACTTCGACTATTACAAGCGCCCGAGAGGCTTCCACCCGAGGTCCATCAATTCCGGCCTTGGTTGGAACATGACCATGTCTCTCTCCTTTTTGAATACGCCGCTTCTGGCCTATGCCGATGAAATTGAAACGCCCGTGCTGATCGTTCACGGTGAAAAGGCACACTCTCGCTACTTCGGCGAAGATGCGTTCAAGCTTCTCAAAGGCGACAACAAGGAGCTCTTCATTGTTCCGGGCGCCAATCACACCGATCTCTACGACGGCGACAAGATTCCGTTCGATCGAATCATCGAGTTCTACCGCAAGGCCTTTGCCTAAAGGAGACGCTGGCATGAGCAAACGCGCGCTTATCCTCACAACAAGCGCCCGTCTCGGCGGGAATTCCGAAAAGCTTGCCCGGTCCTTCGCCGAAGGCGCCAGGGATGCCGGAAACGAAGTCCGCCTCATTCGAACGGCCGACAAGCATATCGAATCCTGCCGAGGCTGCCTCGCCTGCCAGCGAACCCATGCCTGCGCCATTCACGACGAGATGGAAGAGATTCTCGAGGCCATGATGAACTGCGACGTCCTATGCTTTGCGACGCCCATCTATTTTTATGAAATGTCCGGCCTCATGAAGACGATCCTCGATCGATCCAATCCTCTCTTCCCGCGGGACTACCCGTTCCGGGACATCTACCTGCTGGCATCCGCCGCCGACATGGAACAAGCAGCCTGCCGTCGTGCCGTGAGCGGTCTGGAAGGCTGGGTCGAATGCTTCCCACAGACTCGTCTGCGCCAGGTTGTCTTTGCACCGGGCGTCACGCACATCGGAGACATTGAAAAACTGGCGGCCGGCCAAGAGGCTTTGGAAGCCGCCCGCAAGGCCGGCAGGAACGTCTGACAAGGCCGTCCGCGCCGAAAACACCGGCAATCAGCGATCTTGCGAGCCGAGGAGGCCGAAACCTTTCGACCAACTCATGTAATGAACCTTACACCAAGTGCAGCGCAGGCATTTTCGAATTTTCCGAAAATGCATCTGCGCCGCACTTTTTTTTCGCATTCCGAAACCGTCTCTCGAATCCGGCCGTGATACCGCCTAGAATAAAGACAGAACTTTCACTCAGGCACGCATGACGCCCACTAACACAATGGAGCCCCGTCATGACCACCGCAGATCTCTATATCGACAACGTCCGCATCGTGGACGTCTTCACCAGCGAAATCCGCCCGGGCGGCGTGGCCGTGCATGAAGGCCGCATCATCGGCTTCGCACCACGAGATGCGAAGGAACGCTTTGACGGCCAAGGCCGCTATCTTCTACCGGGCCTCATCGATTCCCACGTCCACATCGAATCGTCCATGCTCGCCCCGATCGGCTTTGCCGCGTTGGTGCTGCCGATGGGCACGACCACCGTCATCGCCGACCCGCATGAAATCGCAAACGTCGGCGGCGAAAGAGCCGTCCTCGGCCTGCTCGAGGCCGTTCGGAATCTTCCGCTCTCGGTGAAGCTCATGG
Organism: uncultured Sutterella sp.; assembly: GCA_934249275.1. Classification (GTDB taxonomy): domain Bacteria; phylum Pseudomonadota; class Gammaproteobacteria; order Burkholderiales; family Burkholderiaceae_F; genus Sutterella. The sequence continues at coordinate 7,174 of CAKQKT010000050.1, forward strand.
TGCCCTCGTGCGTGCCGGCACTCTCCTTTGAAGAAGCCGGCGACTCGCTCAATGCCGAAGCCGTCGAACGTCTTCTTGCGAATCCCGGCATTTTCGGCCTTGGCGAACTCATGAACGTTCCCGGGCTTCTTGCAGGCGATCCCGAAGTGCTTCGCAAGGTCGAAGCGGCCCGCCGTCTCGACAAGCCCATCGACGGGCATGCACCCCTTCTCACCGGGCCGGACCTTGAGGCGTATGCCGCCCAAGGCATCCTGACGGACCATGAATGCTCGACGACCGCCGAATTGAAGGAGCGCATCGCGCTCGGCATGTACGTGGCCATCCGCGAAGGGTCGCTTGCACGAAATCTCTCCGCGCTCGTCAAGGATCTGACGCCGGCCATGACCCGCCGATGCACCTTCTGCACGGACGACCGCCATGCGGCGGACACCCTTGAGCGCGGGCATATTGCAAGCCTGCTCCGCCAGGCCGTCGAACTCGGACTCGATCCGATCGATGCCGTTCGCATGGCGACGCTCAATACGGCCGAATGCTACGGCCTCTCCGACCGCGGCGCGATTGCGCCCGGACGCCGGGCCGACCTGGTGCTCGTTGACGATCTCTCAAGCTTTGAGCCTGCGGCCGTCTGGACCGAAGGCCGGCTGATCGCACGGGACAAGAAGATGGTCGCCGAGCTCCCCGAGCCGACCGTGCGCAGCTTCATGGGCAACACCGTACACATTGCACCGCTCAACGAGCATTCCTTCGACATCAAGGCGCCGTCGGGCAAGGCGCGCATGATCGGCCTTCTGCCGCATTCGCTCATCACGACAAGCGAAACGATCGACGTCAGGACCGATGCCGACGGCTGCGTGAATCTCGCGGACAATCCGGGCCTCATCAAGCTCGCCGTCGTCGAGCGTCACCACGCCACGGGACATGTCGGCACGGCGCTTCTTGATCCCGCCTACGGCCTGCGCAACGGCGCCGTGGCGACGAGCGTCTCACACGACTCGCACAACATCGTCGTGGCCGGCGACAACGAAGCGGACATGCGCCTGGCCGTTGAAACCGTGGACAAGCTCCACGGCGGCATCGTGATGGTGTCCCAAGGCAGAGTGCTTGACTCGCTGCCGCTCCCCGTGGCCGGGCTCATGAGCGCCGGGATGCCCGAGGAAGCCGCCGACGGCATCCGACGCCTAACGGCGCTCGCCTACGAGCACTTCGGCATTACGAAGGACAGCGACGCCTTCATGACGCTCAGCTTCCTGGCGCTGCCCGTCATACCGCACCTCAAATTGACGTCCCTCGGGCTCTTTGACGTCGACGCCTTCAAGTTTGTCGATTCGGGCATTTGACGAGTCGGTCACCCTTCCCGAAAAACAATCGCCCGCTTGAGTCAAACGGGCGAACGGCTTTTTAGAAAACGAGGCGCATCATGCGGTGCGGGATGCCGGCCTCGTCAAATTCCTCCCCGTAGGGCACGAAGCCGAGGCGTTCGTAGAAGGGAAGCGCGTGGACCTGGGCGCCGAGATGCACGTCCTTCATGCCGCGCTCCTTGGCGCGCTCGAGAACGGCCTTCATGACGGCTTCGCCGATGCCGCGGCCGCGGAAGGGGCGAAGGACGGCGACGCGACCGATGCGGCCGTTGTCGAGAAGCCTGGCGCAGGCCATGACCATGTGCCTGCCGTCGAACGCAATGAAGTGCTCGGCCGTCTTGTCGTCCTCGTCGAACTCCATTTCGCGGGGCACCTTCTGCTCCGCCACAAAGACCATCACGCGAACGCGTTCCGCTTCATGCTGATAGGTCTTCCAGTCGCCGTGAACGATGTTGAGTGCGGTCTGCATCGAATGTCTCCGTTGAATGATTTGAAGTTGCTTGAAATGGTTCGAACAAACGGACATTGTATGCCCGCTTGGCGAAAATGCAGAAAAAACGCCCCGCCGTTCGATGGTGAGCGGCGGGGCGCGGGCCTATGAAAGGCGTGCCTTCAGGCGATTACTGCTCGGAGAAGTCCTTGCCGGCTTCCTTCGCCTTGGCGAGGTCGGCGGCAAGCACGAAGGTGAGCTTGGACGGATCGGCAATGCGACGGATGGCGGCATTGACATCCTTGACCGTCAGCTTCTCGATGGCGTCTTCCATTTCCTTCGAGAACGTCCAGTCGCGGCCGACGTCCATGAAGTTGATCCAGTTGCCGGCAATCGCGACGTCCTGGGCGCGGTTCACCGCACGGTACTCGATGAGGCCGCGCTTGGCTTCGGCGAGTTCGTCTTCGGTGATGCCGTCCTTCATGGCGCGGGCGAGCTCATCGCGGAGGCTGGCTTCGGCCTGCTTGACGTTCTGCGGGGCGACGATCGCACCGACGGACCAGCGGGCGCGGTTGCCGAACTGCGGAAGCGTGATGCCGCTGCCGGCGCCGTAGGAGAGGCCCTCCTTCTGGCGCAGACGGGTCACGATGCGGTTGGAAAGGCCCGTCGAGCCGCCGAGAATCCAGTCGGCAGCGATGAGGGCCGGGGCATCGGCGTCGGCAACGTTGGCCGGAAGGTCAACGCGGGCGAGCAGCGTGCCGTTTTCCTTTTCAGGCGTGTCAATCACGACGCGGGCGGCTTCAACCGGCTTGAACTCGCTCACAGGACGCTCGAAGACCACGGTGGAGAGCTTGCGGCCGACGACGGCGCGGCGCAGTTCGCCGGCAACTTCCTCGGGATCGAAGTCGCCCACGACGGCGATGTAGCCGCGGCCCGTGCCGAAAACGTTCTTCCAGTAATTGCGAACGTCGTCAAGCGTGAGCTTTTCAACTTCGGCGATGAGCTCGGCGCTTGTTTCCGTGTGACGAGCATCGCCCTGCGGATAGGTGTTGAAGTGATCCGTCACGGCGTCGCGGGCCTTCGTGCCCGGATCGTCGGACTTGGCGCGCAGGCCGACGAGCGTCTGGCGCTTGAGGGTGTCGAATTCCTTTTCCGGGAAGGACGCATCCGTCAGGATGCTGCCCACAAGACCGATGGCGGCCGAGAGATGCTCGCGGTCGGTCGTGAACGAGAAGGGAGAGCCTTCCATGCGAAGCTGCGTGAAGGCGTCGTCGATCTCGTCGCGCGTCATCGTGGACGTGCCGCGGGAGAGCATGGCGGTGGAGAGCATGGAAACGGCGGCATTGGCGCCCGTCTTCAGATTGCCCGTGAGGAACTTCATCTGAACGACGACCGTTTCGCCGAGATTCTTCTTCGGGAGAAGCGCCATCTTCACGCCGCCGGCCTCAACGAACTGCGTGCGGGCGTTGATGTTGTCCTGAGAGGAATCGAAGGCTTCGGCCGAGCGGCCTTCCTGACGGAACTTGAAGCCCTTCAGATACTCTTCGACGGACGGCGCGGGCGTGATTTCGGCACGCTTCGTAACATCGGTCGGGATGTAGCTGCCGACAACGCGATTGTCGCGCACGAAGTAGCGGGCGGCGGCCTTGTTGACGTCTTCGGTCTTCACCTGGGCGATCGCGTCGCGGTCGGCAAAGAAGATGCGCCAGTCGCCGAGCGCGATGTAGTCGGAGAGGCCGACGGCAAAGGCTTCGGGATCGCTGATGGCGCGCTCGAACATCGTGGCCTGCTCGGCCTTCTGGCGTTCAAGCTCCTGTTCAGTCGCCGGCTCTTGGGCAAAAGCGCCTTCGATGATCTCGACCATCTTGTCGCGGACCGGGCCGAGATCCTCGTCCTTCTTCACCTGAGCGCCGAAGACCACGAAGCCCGGCTTTTCGCCAGGAATCGTCCAGCCGAAGACCTGAGTCGCAAGACCGGTCTCGACGAGGCCCTTGTAGAGGCGGCCGGTGGGCGAGTCGGAAAGAATGGAGGTGGCGATCGCGGCCGGCTCCCAGTCGGGATGGAGCGCGGCGGGGAGACGGTAGCCGATCATCAGCATCTGCGTCTCGCCCGGACGGCGGACCGTGAATTCGCGTTCGCCGTCGGCCGTGGGCTCAACCGTCCATTCCTTCGGAAGCACGCGCTCGGGCTTGGCGATCGGGCCGAAGAATTCGCCGATCCAGGCGAGGACCTCGTCCGTGTCGAACTTGCCCGAAACCGTCAGCACGGCGTTGTCCGGCTGATAGTAGCGGTGGTAGAACGCCTGAAGGTTTTCGATTTCGACGTTCTCGATGTCGCTGCGGGCGCCGATCGTGCTGCGGCCGTAACTGTGCCAGTCGAAGAGCACGGACTGCATGCGCTTCAAAAGCACGCTCGTCGGACGGTTTTCGCCCATTTCGTACTCATTGCGAACAACCGTCATCTCGGTGTCGAGGTCCTTGCGGGCGATGAAGGAATTGATCATCGCGTCGGCCTGCCAGCCGAGCGCCCACTTCATGTTGTCGTCGGACGCCGTGAAGGAGACGTGATAGTTCGTGCGGTCGAGCCAGGTCGAGCCGTTCATGCGGAAGCCGCGCTTCGTGAATTCGGCCGTCGGATTCGGATAGTTCTTCGAGCCCTTGAACATCAGATGCTCGAGAAGATGGGCCATGCCGGTTTCGCCGTAGTTTTCATGGCGGGAGCCGACGAGGTAGGTCATGTTGACCGTGGCGGTCGGCTTGCTCATGTCGGGATAGAGCACGATGCGCAGGCCGTTGGGAAGCCTGTACTCGGTCATGCCCTCAACGGTCACGACGGAAACGGGTTTGATAGCGTTCGTCAAATCATTCTCCTTGGCTGCCGCGCCTCCGCAGGCGCCCATCATCACGATGGCCGATAGCAGCACCATTTTTCTTGCAAATTGCATAACAAAAGTCCGTTGTTCAGATCGCGTCAGGGGAGCGCTCGAACGGCCGCCGCCGAGGCGGCCGGCACTCCCGATTGCACAACGATACATGCACCGGGTGAAAAATACGTTTCGATCCACCCGAACAGTATTCGAAATGTTACCAAGGTTCGCGCAAAAGCATGCCGAATCTCAAATTTGAGGAATTTCGCTAAAATTTAGAATTCCCCTCCACTTCAACATCCCGACATGAAACTTCTCTTCGACCTCTTTCCCGTCATCCTCTTCTTCACGGCCTTCAAGGTCGCAGAAGGCCAGCCCGACGCCGCGATTGCGCTTGCCGAACGCTTCATGGGCGAAGGCCTCACCGCGATGACCGCGCCGGTCTTCATCGCCACCGTGGTCGCCATCGCCGCCACCTTCCTGCAGGTGGGCTGGCTTCTCATCCGAGGCCGCAAGATCGAGCCCATGCTCTGGATCAGCCTTGCCGTCATCGTCGTCTTCGGCAGCCTCACGATCTATCTTCGCAACGAGATGTTCATCAAGTGGAAGCCCACGATCCTCTACTGGATCTTCGGCGGCATCCTCGTCTACGGCAACGTCGTCGGCCGCAACTTCATCCGCCTGCTTCTCTCGAAGGCCGAGATCGAAATGCCCGACGGCGCGTGGACAAAGCTTCAGAACATGTGGATCGGATTCTTCGGCGTCATGGGCGTCGTGAATCTCTTCGTCGCCTACCTCTGCTCGACCGACACCTGGGTCAACTTCAAGCTCTTCGGCCTGATGGGACTGACACTTGTATTTACAATTGGCATCGGCGTGTTTATGACAAAACATGCCGTCACTCGGCAGAATTGACATCAGACCTGCCCGATGATCTTATAATTTCGGGTACATTCAATCACTACTTGATAGCGGCGTAAGGCACCGGGAGGCGCCTCACACCAGCGGCAGTTAAAGGATAAATAGAAATGGAAAAGAAACTTTTGGTTCTCGGCATGGCCGCCATGATGGCCGCCGGTGCGGCGAACGCCGAACTTCAGGCCTTCAAGGTCAACGGCGAAACCGTCACCGTCGCCCAGCAGAAGGCGATCTATGACAATGCCGTCGCCCAGGGCCAGCCTGCCGGTGCCGAACTTGAGCGCCAGGTGAAGAACGTCCTCACGCAGCAGACCGTTCTTCTTCAGGAAGCCAAGAAGGCCAAGCTTGACCGCAACGCCGACGTGAAGCAGGCCATTGAAGCCGCCCGCAACCAGATTCTCATCAACGCCGCCCTGCGCGACTGGGCCAAGAAGAATCCGGTCAAGGAAGAAGACATCCGCAAGGCCTATGAAGCCGAAAAGGCCGCCTACGGCCCGACGGAATACCAGGTCCGCCACATCCTCGTCAAGACGGAAGACCAGGCCAAGAACCTCATCAACCGCCTCAACAAGGGCGCCAGCTTTGAAAAGCTTGCCAAGGAATTCTCCGAAGACAAGGGCACCAAGGACAAGGGCGGCGAGCTCGGCTGGGTCGTTCCGCGCTCCTTCGTTCCGACCTTCGGCAACGCCTTTGCCGGCATGAAGGACGGCACGACCAGCAAGGAACCGGTCCGCACGCAGTTCGGCTACCACGTCGTGAAGCTTGACGCCAAGCGTCCGGCCCAGCTCTTCCCGACCTACGAAGCCCAGAAGCCGGCTCTCGCCAACGCTCTGACGAACCAGAAGGTTCAGCAGCACTTCGGCGAACTCGTGAAGAACGCCAAGGTCCAGTAATCCGGCCTTCGTCCGAAACGACATTTCCCAAAGGGAGGTCCGCACCGCGGCCCTCCCTTTTTTGCATTGCGCATCCTCGAAAACGCTCTACCGCAACGATCAGAGCCTCCGTATACTGTCTCAAAACAACATCCTTACCGAGGAACTCTCATGCAAAATTTCGAATACTGCAATCCGACGCGCCTCATCTTCGGCCGCGGCCAGATCGCCTCTCTTGCGAAGCACATTCCTGCAGGCGTGCGCGTTCTCGTCACCTTCGGCGGCG